>JAJTFE010000192.1:0-6507 GCA_021298375.1 Blastopirellula sp.
AGTGCGGTTACGAAAGGCGGTTACGAAAGGCGGTTACGAAAGACTGTCTCTCAGTTGCCGGTTAACTGCTCAAGTATGCCCAAGTAATTGCCGGCTGAATTGTCGATTCGGTGGGGAAACTACCCGCGTGTGAAATGCTGTCTCACCAGAGGCTGGTATCTTGCCTCTGTTATCTCTCCGCTGGGATCTCACTGCTGGGATCTCGTGGGATCTCGCCAATCCAGCCAGCAGCGAATAGTGTAACGCGTGGGATGCCAATGGACACGGCATTTCGCCCGGAATCAGATGCTTGAGTGGCGGGTGGTGAATCACGTTGCCCAGCCGCCCCGGTATTGCCCTCCAATCGGGAAAGCCGCGAAAATTTCGAAGAAACTCCCGGCTCGGCGCGAACTTTTGCTCAGGCAACGGGGAATCAATGCAATGCAGCCCCTCGCTCCCGCACAAGAGAAACACCTCATCGAGTTGGCCCAAGACGGCGACCGGGAGGCGTTTTGCGCCTTGGCACGGGCTCACGTTACAAATCTGCTGCGAGCGGCTGCAGCGTTCGGAGCTGATCGCGATGCGGCCGAGGACCTCGCGCAGGAAACACTGTTCGAAGCCTGGCGGTCGCTGGGGCGATTCGATGGACGGTGTCGACTGGGAACCTGGCTGTTCGGAATCCTCCGGAACCGGTGGCTGAAGATGCTGCGGAAAAGGACGCCCGCGGTCGTCGGTGGAGAAGTCGTTGAGACGGCACTCGCAAATGGGAAAGTCGGGCCGGACTTGCAGCTGGAGCAAGCCGAGGAATCGGTCAAACTGAGGCTCGCGTTGGCCGCTTTGCCGGAATCGCAACGCGAGGTGCTGGAACTGCGGTTCTTTGGACAAGCGAGTCTTGAAGAGATTGCCCGAGCGCTTGATTGTCCGCTCGGTACAGTCAAGTCGCGGCTGCATCATGGGCTGGAAAAACTTCGCCAGCTGAAATTGGATTGAACCTGAAGCGATCAACTTGGGAATCAAGATCAGGAAAACTGCATGAGCAACCACCACGAGACAACTTGCGAAAGGTCGGCCGAGTCGCTTGGGCTGTTCGCTTCAGGCGAACTGACTGATCGCGAGTTGGCCACGCTTGATGAGCACCTGCGAAGTTGCGAGGACTGTCGCCGGCGTTTACGCGAGCTGCAGCGAGTCGCCGATTCACTGGCTGGCGGTGAACCGGTGTGGCTGGAGTCGGCCGGGGAGGCGGTATTGAAACGCGTCGCCGCCGAACTCGAGGTGGATAAACCTGCGTTCTCGCATGACCCGGCGTCGGTTGCCGCTAATCTGCGGAGCGGCAAGCGGGATAATCCACGACATGGACGGCGTGACCGGCGGGGTTGGACCTGGCCTGTCCTGGGCGTGTTGGCCGCGGGGTTGGCTGGGGTCGGGCTGAGTGGCTGGTTCGGGGATTGGTGGAAATCGATCCCCGTGCAACCCGGTGAGCCAACGTCAACCGTCGAGGCTCGCCCATTTAAAGAGCCGCGAGTTTTGGAGGCCGTTCATCGCCCGGAGAGCGAGTTTCCAACATGGTGGGAGATGCAGCGGGCACTTCTGGAGTCGGATGAGGCGTTCCAGCGAACGCTGGCACGCGGTCGCACGGGGGCGTCCTCACAGCCGCTCGATTTGAATCATTTATTGAAGGAACTAACGCAATGAACCTGTTTTCTGGAGGCGTGATGGCGAAAAGCAGTTTGTTTGGAGTATGGGGAGTCTTGAGTCTGTGCCTGATGGGAACGCAGCTGGCGGCTCAAGAGAGTAGTCCTCGAAACTGGAATGCCGCGGTCAATTACTGGCAGGCGTTTGGTTTGATGCCGGAGTGGACCGAGGACGAGAAGAAAGTGCGCGAGTCTTTGCCCGAGGATTTTTCCGTGTCGCTTCCAGCGGGCGTCAAGGAATTGACGGAGCGTTCTGGCGCGGCATTAAAAGCTCTCGAGCCTGCGACACGGCTTGAGAAATGCGACTGGCAATTGGATATCGCCCAGGGGCCGATGCTGGTCTTGCCGCATGTGCAGAAAGCGAGAGAGCTTGCCCGGCAATCTGATTTGCGAGCCCGTTATCGTTTTTCGCAAGGTGATTCCGCCGGTGCTATCGACGACATTCGGGCGTCGCTTGGCTTGTCGCGAGCCATCGGAAAAGATCAGCTTCTGATCTCGATGCTGGTGCAAATCGCGATCGATCGGGAGTCAATGAACCTCGCGGCCGCCTATTTACCGCAGTTGAGCGAAACAGAACGAAAGCAACTGCTCGATGTTTGTCAGCAGTCCAGAGCGGGAACAGCTCTTGTTGATTCACTCCGGATGGAGAAAAAGGTCTTCGGTGGTTGGTTGAAAGCGGAATTCGAGAAGGCTACTGCGGGGAAGGGAGCGGAAGAGTCAGCAGGTGAATTTCTCAAGTCGCTTTGGGCGCTGGCAGTGATGCCGCCCGGTCCAGAGGCGAATGCGAGGATTGAAGCCTTGAGCAAAGTAAACGTTGAAATGGCGAGAAAGGCAATCGAGGAGTATCTCGCCGACTGCGATGAGATGATTCGAATTGGGGAGTTGGATTTTGCTCAGCGCAGAAGTGAGCTGGCGAAGTTTGACCAGGAATTGCAAAAAGCGAAAGTGGAAGTACGCAAAGCAATTGAAGAAGAGAAAGGGCTAGGGCGTCAGTTGTCGCTGCTTTTGCTGCCGTCGATTTCGGCTATTTCGGAGACGGAGGAGGCATGGATTGCTCGGGGAAAGCTGTTCCAAGTGGCCCTGAAGGGGACTGGTGGCGGGGAGTCGGGCATCAGTGCCGCAGCCAAGGAGCTGGGCATCAAGGTGGATTATTCAGCCAAAGAAAAAGGGTTTGAGTTAAGCACGCCGCTGACCAAAGAGGGTAAGGTAGAGAAGTTGAGCATTGGCGGTGGGTATCGAGCCACCAAGTGACCCTTTTCGATTTGAACTCGTGAAATCTCCAAAAGCCGGGGCCGTTTTGGTCCCGGCTTTTTTGATTGGTCCATGGAAGCTGTACGCCTTGCTCGCTATGGTTTAGCCTGATCGGAGGGGTGTGGCAGGTTTCGTGAGTCTGGTCGTTGCGGAGCATGGTTTGTGGGGACAAGTCGAGGCGATGCTTGGTTTGGCTGGCTGGCATTTGGGCTCTGTCTGACTGCCGGAGTGTTTTGGTCACTGTTCGCTGGTGAACAATTCATCGCGCCACCTGGACGCCAGGGAGATGATGTTTTTTATGAGAATATCGGCTGGCAGCTGTCGCAGGGTCGGGGGTTGCGAGTTGATTTCAGCGATCGCGATTGGCAGCAGGCTTATCGCCGGGTGAATCTCGAGGGTCAATATGACTGGGTTTTGAATTTCAAGCAGCGGGGAGACTCTGCGGCTTGGTCTCCCGGCCTGCCTTGCTTGGTCGCCGGAGTCTACTTGCTCTCGGATCGAGATTTTTTGCTTGTCAGGCTGGCGGTCATGGTGTTGATGGCCGCCGCCTGTGGCTGGCTCTTGTTCGAGGTTTCCCGTCGCGTCGGCAGGTTGGCTGCAGCACTCGGATTGGCGACCTTGGTGCTCGATCGGTTTATTTGGCAGACTTCCGGGGAGTTCATGCCGGAGGGGCCGACGGCAGCGGCGGCCACGGCGCTCTGCGGTGGAGCCTGGTTGCTGGGGAGTGCCGTCCGGCCGAATACCACGCCGGCTCGCGCCGGTTCATTGGCTGCCGGGATCCTGTTTGGGCTGGCGAGCTTGCTGGGAGCAAGTTGGGGAGTGTGGCTGGTGATCATTGCGGGTGGGATGGTGGGTTCGGTCGCGTGGAGAATGCTCTCAGGGCATTGGGCCCGCGACAGGAACAGCACTGGGATTGCGAAGCTGATGCTCGCCTTTTTGCTGGGAGCCTTGCTGGTCGCCGCTCCCTCTTGGGCGCGGAATTGTCTGGTCACAGCTGGTTTTGCCCCGTTGGGCACGGGAGGCTCGATGGGCATCGTTGGCGGTTATTGTGACGGTGCTTTGGCCAATTTCGGGAACTTGGATGTGAGCGCTGTGCGGCGATTGAAGGAGCAGGCGCTGGCGGAAGTGGATGTGAGGGGGATGTCGCTGGGACAGCAGGAATACCTGATTGGCATACAAAGCTTGGCGGCGGCTCGGGAATGGGCGACCTCCAACTGGACCAAGCTGCCGCAACTGTTCGGGATGAGAATCGTCAGCCACCTTGGCTTTTACGGCCAGCCCATCGCGTTGCAGGTCGTCAATGGATTGATCTTGTTTGGGGCAGGATTGGGGTGCTGGAGCCTGCGGCGGTCGCTTGGATTCTGGGTTGGATTGCTCGCGCTGCTCAGTCTGGCGACTGCTGCATTGACTTGGACCCAGTATGGTCGATGTTCGATTCCCCTCCGGCCGTTGCTGCATGTCACCTGCGGAGTGGGAACGGTCTATTTTTGGAGCGGCATTCTCCGCCGGTTAGGTTTCGGTGCGATTTCACGGTAGACCGGGCAGAGTCGGGTTGTCAGTGGTCATTTAAAGAAAGCTCGAGATGCTTGCGGGCCTGGTTTACCCTCATCAGTTGTTTTCCAAGCACCCGGCCCTGGCGGGAGTCGAGCTTTGCGTGTTGATCGAAGAACCACTGATGTTCAGCCAGTTTGCCTTTCATGCGCAGAAACTGGTCCTGCATCGGGCCTCACTGCAGGCGTACGCAGAGAGCTTGAGAAAATCCGGCAACAAGGTCCGCTACGTTGCCGTGGAGGAGTTAAGTGACACGGGGGCGATAGCGGAACTGCTCAAGCAGGAAGGCGTCAAACGGGTTCGGTTTGTGGAGCCGTCGGACGACTGGTTGCAGACGCGATTGGAGTCGGGCCTGGAGCGGGCCAAGCTTGGTTTTGAAGTCCTCCGCGACCCTCATTTTTTCTGTACACCTGAGCAGTTCGCCGAGCACCTCTCGGAGAAAGCTTTTCTTTACCGATTTTTATGTTGAGCAGCGAAAACGGCTGGGAATCCTGCTGGACAAAAATCAGAAGCCGACCGGTGGCAAGTGGAGTTTCGATCCAGAGAATCGCAAAAAGCTCCCCAAGGGGACCAAGGTTCCGAAGGTTTGGCAACCCAAGGCGGGGCGGGAAGTCCTGGAGGCTCGCGAGTACGTCGCAAAAGAATTCCCAAACGCTCTGGGAACGTGTGACGGATTCACGTATCCAGTCACGCCTGCTCAAGCCCGCAAAGGCCTGGAGGACTTTCTTGAGCATCGCTTTGCGCAGTTTGGCGATTACGAGGATGCGATTGAACACGGAGAACCGTTTCTGTTTCACTCGGTTTTGACCCCCGCCTTGAACATTGGCTTGATCTCGCCACAGGAGGTGGTCGCGGCGGCGCTGGAGCGGGCGGACGACGTGCCGCTGAATTCGCTGGAGGGATTCATTCGCCAAGTGATTGGTTGGCGCGAGTACATCCGCGGCGTTTACCACGTTTACGGGCGCAAGCAGCGGAGCGGCAATTCGTGGGCGCACCGGAAAAAGTTGCCTGCATCGTTTTATGACGGGACAACCGGGATTGAGCCGATCGATACAGTGATTCGCAGTGTGCTCAAGCACGGATATTGCCATCACATCGAGCGATTGATGATTCTGGGCAATTTCATGATGCTCTGCGAAATCGAGCCGGACGAAGTTTATCGCTGGTTCATGGAGCTGTTTGTCGACGCTTATGACTGGGTGATGGTGCCCAATGTTTACGGAATGAGCCAGCATGCTGACGGTGGCTTGATGACGACCAAGCCCTATATCAGCGGGTCAGCGTATGTCCTGAAGATGAGCAATTTCAAACGGGGGCCCTGGTGCGAAATCTGGGATGCCTTGTACTGGCGATTTATCGACCGCCATCGGGGCTTTTTCGCGAGCAATCCCCGGATGAGCGTGATGGCCAAGCAGTGTGAGCGGATGGGGGAGAAGCTTGATCGCCATAAAGCCCTGGCCGACCGTTTTTTAACCGGATTTGTCGGGGGGAGGTAGACGGGCAGGGAGCGAGGGTTCGTGACAGAATGCCGAGTCGGAAAAAAGGTCAGCCCGCAGAGAGCAGCCGTTTCAGGGCGAGGCGCACATAATCCACTCCGGATTGGACCGTCGAGATAACCGCGGCCCAAATGAAGAACAGATTGAACCAGGTGAGCCAGCTCGGTACTGCCTGAGCAGGATCCGCTTTCCAGTAGCTGAGGGCGATAAGTGTTCCGCCAGCCGCGAAGCACTGGAACCACATCTTGAGTTTGCCCGCCATTTTGGCCGAGAAGTCGCCGCCGCTTTGTTCGATGAAGCTGCGCAGGGCGGTGACCAGCAGCTCGCGGCCAATCACGATGACTGCCATCCAACCGGTGATTGTGGCGTACCACGGTTCGATCCGTTCGCGCATCTCCACGGCGACCAGAATAAAGATGCCGCAGATCAGGATCTTGTCGCAAAAGGGGTCAAGAATCCGGCCGAACTGAGTAACTTGGTTGAATCGCCGGGCCCACCAGCCGTCGATCCAATCGGTCCCGGCGGCAATCACGAAGAGC
>JAJTFE010000192.1:6528-14814 GCA_021298375.1 Blastopirellula sp.
GGAATCAAGGCAAAGACGATGCAAGACATCACCAGCCGAATCATCGACAGGACGTTGGGGACGTTCCAGATTTGATTGCCGACAGAAGTGGGCATGTGCGGTGGGGGCGAGAGGCGAGTTGCGAGAGGCGAGAGGCGAGAGGCGAGAGGCGAGAGGCCAAGTAGTTCTGCTTCCTGCTTTCCAAAAGCTCCAGTGGTCCCAGTGGTCCCAGTGAATTCTGTTTCCGGTTACTTTGGTTTGCTGATTGCGGCACCGACCAGATCATATTCGACGGCGTCGACGATTTCGCAGGTAACGAACTTGCCTGGCTTCAGGCGGTGCGAGGTTTCTGTGACGTAGACGACGGAGTCGACATCGGGGGCGTCGCCCGCGGTGCGACCGATCCAGACCCCGGATTGCTCGGGATGGGGCGCGTCGATCAGGACTTTAAGTTGCCGGCCGATTTGCTTGCGGCTGTGGGCGAAGGCGATTTCCTGCTGGACGGCCATCAGCTCATTCCGACGCCGCTCCTTGGTCTCCTCATCGAGGTGGCCATCGATTTTGGCGCTGGGCGTATCGCTCTCGTAGGAGTAGGTGAACACGCCGGCTCGTTCGAACTTTTGCTCCTCAACGAACTCGACGAGGCGCTGGAACTGCTCTTCCGTTTCACCGGGGAAACCGGTGATGAACGTGGTCCGCAGGACCAGGCCGGGAATGGTGGTTCGCATCAGGCGAATCATGTCTTCCATTTGAGCCCGATTGACTCGGCGGGACATCCGCTTGAGCATCGTGTCATCGCCATGTTGCAGCGGCATGTCGATGTAGGGGACGATCTTTTTCGCTTTGGCGATGGTCTCGAGCAAGGGTTGGTCGATGTACATCGGATAGAAGTACATCAGGCGAATCCAGTCGATCCCTTCGACTTGGTCCAGTTCTTCCAGAAGTTGCCGCAGGCGAGGCTCGCCGTAGAGGTCGATGCCGTAGTAGGTCGTATCCTGGGCGACGATGATCAGTTCGCGGACGCCGCTGGCCGCGAGTTGTTTGGCTTCCTTGATGATCTCTTCAATCGGTTTGGTGGCGTGTTTGCCGCGCATTTTCGGAATGGCGCAAAAGGTACAAAGCCGATCGCAGCCCTCGGATATTTTGAGGTAGGCAAAGTGCCGTGGGGTAATGCGAAGGCGGTCGGTGTCCGGTAGGGCCCGAACGGGGGCGGGCTGGAAAATCGTCCGTTGTTCCTCGTGATTGCCGAGGATGCGGTCGGCGATTTTGGTGATTTCTTCCCGGCCGAAGACTCCGACCAAGGAGTCGATCGCGGGGCGTTCGACGAGGAGATCCTCTTTTTGTCGTTCGGCGAGGCAGCCGGAGACGATCACGCCGCGGGTTTTACCCTCCGCCTTCAGACGCAACATCTCGTCGATACTGGCAAACGATTCCGTCCGGGCCCGCTCGATGAACCCGCAGGTATTCACGATGACAAAATCGGAGCCCTCGGGGTTGGAGACGAGGCGATAGCCGTCGAGTTTCAGCAAGCCCATCATCCGCTCGCTGTCGACGGTGTTTTTCGGGCAGCCGAGGCTGATGAAAGCGTAACTGCCCTTGTAATCAGGGTCGCTGGTTTGAGCGCGGTATTTGGAATTCACAGGCAGGTCCCAGAAGAAAATCGAATCCCCAATCGTATCAGACCGAGGGCAAGTTGGGGAGCGAAAAAAGCGGGGAACCCTCGCGTTCGTGCGATTCCCGGTCCGAAAAGTGCCTAAGCGTCGGGAGCTTCCTCGGGCAGCAATTGTCCCAGTTCGAGCAGAGCGTTTCCGGCGGCCCGCTGCTCCGCTTCCTTCTTGTTTTTACCCCAGGCGTTGCTGAAGCTCCGTTCGCCGAGTTTCACGGCGATACAGAAGGACTTGTCGTGGTCGGGGCCAGACTCCTGCACGACCGCGTAGACCGGCGCGAGCCCTTCCTCGCGCTGGGCATACTGCTGGAGCATTGACTTGAAATTCTTCTCGCTGTTCCTGCGGGCGAGTCGGTCGATTTCTACCTGAATCCGAGCTTCGAGAAAGACTCGAACGGGTTCCAGGCCGGCATCGAGGTAGATTGCAGCGACAATTGATTCGAACGCGTCGGCCATCAGGGAGGTGGGGACATCGCCATTGGCGGTGACGCCTTTGCCCACGATCAGGACTTCTCGCAGCCGGAGTTGCTCGGCCCAGAGACTGCACGTTTGGCGGCTGACGATCGAAGACTTGACGCGGGTGAGATCGCCTTCGAGCCAATCCGGAAATTGCTTGAACAAGGCTTCGCAAACCAGAAAGCCGAGGATCGAATCGCCGAGAAACTCCAATCGCTCGTTGGATCGCAGGCGCGTGTTGGCTCCAGAGGCGTGGGTGATCGCTTCATTGAGTAACGCCTTGTCGGCGAATCGATAGCCGATCAGTTCCTCGCACCGCGTGACCGACTGGGGTGGGTTGGGCGGTGATGGTGTGGAATCAGAGGCCATGGAGCGGTGAAGGTGTCCAGACGTGGAACGAGACTGCATCAAATGTAGCAAATTGCCGACAAACCGGGAGAGAGCAGAAGAGCCAATCAGCAGGAAAAGCACCTCGCCCTCGGGAGTTGGGCCCTGGTCGTAATTCAGGCGAGGGTCGACGGCGCTTTTGTACGCGCGATCCAAGTCAGGTTCCGCAAGTCGGCCCGAACCGCCGACGCATTCGGTCACATTGTCACCGGTCACTTCCAGATGCACCCCGCCGAGTCGGGAGTTCAGTTCACGATGCAAATCGATCGATTCAACCAGCTCATCGACGATTCGCTCAAAGTCGCGAGTTTTCACGCCGCTGGAGGTGGAGTAGGTGTTGCCGTGCATCGGGTCGCAACTCCAAAGGACGCGGGCCCCCAGGCGCTGGACTGTCTCGACCAAAGGAGGCAGGTATTGCCGAACGCGACCGGCGCCGAAGCGATGAATCAGGGTGATCCGACCGGCCTCATTCGCCGGGTTGAGCACCCGCAGCAGGTCGGTCAGGTAGTCGGCTGTCGTATTCGGCCCCAGCTTGATCCCGATCGGGTTTTCGATACCGCGAAAGTACTCGAGATGGGCGCCGCCCAGTTCCGCGGTGCGGTATCCAATCCACGGCATATGCGTGCTGAGGTTGTACCAGCCGGTGCGGCGCGGAACGTGCCGCGTCTGGGCTTGCTCGTAACTCAAATGCAGGCCCTCGTGCGACGTAAACACCTCCACGCCGTAACTTTCGCGAATGGAAGTATCGAGGACTGCCTCCATGAAGCGGAGGGACTGCGTGATTGACTCGACCATTTGCCGATACTGCCGGGCGCGGGGAGAGTCGACGCCGAAATCGAGTTCCCAGTTTTCAGGGTGGTGCAGGTCGGCAAAACCGCCCGCGATCAGACTGCGGATAAAGTTGAGGGTCAGAGCCGCTCGCTCGTATCCGCGCAGGAGCAACTCGGGGTTGGGTGTGCGGTCGGCCGGGGTGAAGCCGCAGCGGTTCACCAAATCACCGCGATAGACCGGAAGCGTCACGCCATCGCGAGTTTCCGTATCCGAGGAGCGGGGCTTGGCATACTGTCCGGCGATTCGGCCGACGCGGACCACGCGCTTCATTGCTCCGTGGATCAACACGAAGCTCATCTGCATCAGGACCTTCAAGTTGCGGACAATCGAATCGGTTTGACAGTCTTCGAGACTTTCGCTGCAGTCCCCCGCCTGCAGCAGGAAGGCTCGGCCCTCGGCTGCTTCGGCAAGATGCCCTTTCAGCTTTTCGATCTCCCAACTGGTCACCAGGGGCGGCAGCTGATTCAGCCGAGCGAGGGCATCCTGAATTTCTGTCTGGTTCGGGTAGACGGGTTGTTGGGCAGCCGGAAACCGGGTCCAGGAATCGGGCGTCCAAGGATGCTGAGCAGTGAGGGGATTCATAACAGGGGCTGTCGAAAAGAGTCGAGTCGAAAGCATGCCGGCCGAATGTTCCCGGGAAGGGGAGTTCGGAGGTGACCGGATTCGGACGGTCAAAAATCGACCGCACCAATCGCCTCACGAAGTATCGGCTCTGGTTGGAGTTCTTTCGCGAACTCTGTCAGTCGAGGGTGCAGGAACAGTCGAACCTGTTTGACATAATCGTCAAATTGTACCTCCGCGAGGGCTTGGACGACTGGGGAGAGCTGGCCCAGCGGGCGACAGGTTTCTGTTTTGAGGTCGCGCACTTGAATTGCGAATTGGACCTCCAGTCCCGGCGGAGGGGCATCCAGCAGGACATCCAGTGGCGTCACTGGGGTGCCCCAGCGCCGGTTCAGGACCGCGGCGACTGCGGCGGCGACCTGAACCAGTTTGGCAAAGGGTTGACGGGCCAGTTGGACAAAAATTTCCCGGTCGGCGAAGCAGGAGAACTGGCCCCATCGCTTGTAAAGCTGACGCCGGTCACCAAACAGGTGCTGGCATAACTCTCCTGCCGGTTGGTGCATTCCGGCCGCGAGCATCGACTGGGCGAAGGGTTCGTCGCTGAGCGTGACCAGCCGTTCGATGGGCAAGTGACTGCGCAGTTCCCAGAAAGCCCGCTGGAACATGGCTGTGGCTGAGCGCGCGGCATGGTGCCAGTAGACTTCGCTGAACATCACATACCGGGCAAAAACAAACAGCTCTGCAGCCGTTCGGCCCTTGGTGCTCAAGGCGAGACCATCTCCGCTGGAATTGAGGCAGAGGCTGGAAATCAGTCGACTGGCGTCGAAATTGCGACCATAGGGGACGCCGCAGTGGAGGCTGTCGCGCGTCAGGTAGTCGAGCTTGTCGACATCGATTGGACCGGAGAGCAAGGACCGCGCCAGTTTCACGGCGGGGGTTGGATCGTCTCCCTCGAGCAGGTCGCAGACATCGTCCGGTGTCAGGCCCCAGTCCTGTCGGAGCAAGTCGCTCATCTCTGGAGTCTCGAGGGCCCGCCGCGCAAGCGACTCATGCGCCGGGATTTCAGGCAACTCCAAATCTTCCAACGGGTGGCAGTAGGGCCAGTGTCCCAAATCGTGGAGCAGCGCGGCGACCAGAAATTGCTCGCACCAGCGGGAGTCGACTTGCCGAGCGAAGTCGGGCTGGGGCAAGAGTTGGCGGAGAAAAAGCAATGCGTTACGGTAAACTCCGAGCGAGTGCTCGAACCGGGTGTGCATCGCTCCGGGGTAAACGAGGCTGACGAAACCCAGTTGCCGGATCCCGGCGAGGCGGCGAAACGAGCGAGCATCGACCAGCCGGGTCACCCGAGGGGTCAGTGGGACATCCATTTGCTCGGGAATTCGCAGCAATTGGCTGGGGCGGTCCAAAGCTTCAAGTTCAGGGAGGCGAATCATTTGGCGACCCAATCGAGGGAGGGCGGGGGAGCTTCCCCTGGCGCAGGCTTCCGATTATACGAAAGACTCCTGCGGCGCTAGGTTCCCTGCGACCGGAATGACCGTTGCAGATCGCCTGCAAACCAGCAGCGGAATGGCGAAATCGAGAATTAAGCAGCACGATTCGGGAAAAAAAACTAGTCTTTCGGAGTCCCTTTAGCCTCCCCAAAGCGGGGAGCTGCTTCGGTATTGCGGGCTCGACTTCGCCGTTCGATAACCGTTTTTAGAGATTTGAGACAGACATGGTAGCCTTACTCTTGCGACAAGTTGAAGCTCGTTCGATGCCGTTGTGGTTAGCGGTCGGTGCGAGCATCACGCTTCTATCCCTCGGGCAATTTGGTTTGGTCCACGGCCCCCAGGCGGCCGTCTTCCTGAATGCGGGCGGCGTTGGGCTGATCGCCTGCCTCGCCTTGTCCGAACTGAGGCGTCGATCCGGTGAAACGGAAATCGTTCGCTTGCGGGAAGCGGCGATCACCGACCCGCTCACGGGCGTCGGCAACCGCCGATCGTTTGAGCAGGACGTCACCCGCCGGATCGCCACTTTTCGGCGTTTTCAAACCCCCTGCTCGCTACTGGTGATCGACGCCGACCACTTTAAGGCCATCAATGACACCTACGGGCACGATGTAGGCGATTTGGTACTCAAATCCGTGGTCCGTTCGATTCAGGCAACTTTGCGAGACATTGATATTCTGTTCCGCATGGGCGGCGAGGAGTTCGTCGCGGTGCTACCGGAGACGGAAGCAGCCAACGCCAAGATTGCTGCGGAACGGATTCGTTCGGCGGTCAGTCAACTACGAGTGGCCGTAAACGGGCAACTTCTGAAGGTAACTGTCAGCCAAGGCGGCGCCCAACTCACCAAGGCAGATGACCTCGGCACTTGGCTCAAGCGGGCCGACCAGGCGCTGTACGAAGCGAAGCGAAACGGCCGGAACCGAGTCGTGATTGAAATGCCAGAAGCCGAACAGTCCTCGGCGAGCACGCTTCGGGCGAAGCGTTTCACTCGCGTTGGGACTTAGTCGCGGCTGGGGGGAACGGTCGCAACTCGTTTCGCGCACGTTTCGGCGAGCCGGAACTCACTCCGGGCGGGAGGTGGATTAGCTGCGAGTCGAACATCCGCTTGGCGGTTGAGCCCGCAGCTAAAATTCCCGACTCTGTTGTCGCAACTCTCTCGGTTGGGCAACCGGTCCGCTGGGGAACAAGCTCAACCGAGTCCCCAAAATGGGACGGTTCCCAGCAGTTGGGTTGTCCAGTCGAGCCACTCGCCGCTGAACTGAACGGAAGTGGAGCTTGGGTTTCCGGAGGGCAGCGCATCGTTCTGCCCCGGCATGATTCCCCAACCGGCCAGCCAGCGGAGCAGCACCGCGCAACAGAAAAACAGGCCGTAGTGCAGCAAGCCCGTTGGCCAATCCAATTCAAATGAGACCAGCCCCGTGGTCGTCCCGACCGCGAACATCAATCCCGAGCCGACCAGCCAGGCTCCGAGTTCCCAGCGACTGTTGAAGGCGTACCAGCCGGCGTACATCAAGAGCCACGTGGCTCCGTAGATCAGGCCGCAGGCCAGAGCGCGGAGCCAGAGTTCCCGCCCACTGAAAAAGCCGCGCTCCTGGTCTCGCAGAAAGGTGTAGCCCGAGTACGCCAGCACCGGACCCAGCAGGGTCACTCCCAGCGCCGGGAAAAAGGACGGCAGCCCCACGCCGGCGGGATAGAGGAAGCGGAGCAAAGCGGCTGTGACCAGAAACAGGGCCAAGCCGCAAACGATCAGGGTAATCTGCACCCCGGAGAGCTTGGTCTCCTCGCGGGCAATCGGCTTCAGGACCAGACGCCCCTTACTGTCTTTGGGGCCGGACATCTCCGGAGCGTGTACGACGACTTCTTCGTTCTTGTCCGGGATCCGGATCACTCCCTTGCATTTGGGGCAGGGCCCCTCGCGGCCAGCAAACTTGTCACTGACTTCGAACCGTTGATGACAACCGGGACAGGTTACGCGAATAGCCATGACAATTCAGGTTCTCGATGGGGAAGAAGCTTGCTTGCGCGGGTCAGTCGTCGGCGACTGGCCACCGCGTGAGGGTGGAGCCTCGGGGCCGTCAGCCCATTTCACTCAGTTCCTGTTCGCTCAGCATCTTGAAGCCACGGGCAGCCAGTGTTTCCTGGGCTGCGTCGAGATTGTCAACCATCAGGGCAACCGCCGTTCTCCCGGTCAGGGGCAACATCAGCGGATAAGTTTGGACGAGATTGATCTCGCCCTGAAGCAGAGCAGAGCAGACTTGCAGCATCGGTTGATCTTCTTCGACTGGCAATTCGAGGGCGATCAGGTCGCTCTCGATCATCGCCAGTCCGGCGCGCTCAAAAATCTCTCGGCCCTGCTCCGGGTGTGTCAGGACGAAGCGCACGATGCAGCACTCGGTCGAATCATGAATGTTGAGAGCGATGATTCGAACGCGACTCCCTTTGAAACGGCGGAGGACTTCCAGAAGTTGTCCGACTCGGTTTTCGAGGAAGACGGTGAATTGGCGAATCGAAGGATAGTCTTTGCCCCGCGCCGTTTGATAGCCCAAAGCGGACCCGGAATCTTCACCTAAACTCATGCTGGTTCGCCGCCTCCCTGTTGCGGTGTTGGTAGTTAAAAAAACGGCTTGCCCCAAGCCGCGTGAATTGGCTTGGCTGACTCGAGTGACTTGCGCTGGTCGCCGCGGACAGCTACCGGGTATCTCGTTCCGTCCGGGCGGTCCCCATCTCACGGGGGCTCCACAATGGACAGGCCCACAATGGACAGGCCCACGATGGACAGGCCCCACGTTGAATAGGCCCCACGTTGAACAGGCCCAGCGGTTGTGGAATCCGAAGGTCGATTCGGCATCCGGCCAACTGGATTGGCACAGCGGACCACGATCCTTTTGGGACCAATTCCGACTGAAAGCCACGAAGCCG
>JAJTFE010000193.1 GCA_021298375.1 Blastopirellula sp.
GCGGGTCAAAAACGCGAAATCTGCGGTTTTGTCTTTAAAAATGACAGGGCGGTAGTCGGGGTGAATTCCAGTTTTCATCGAAAGTACCAGTCAAAATCGGTTGGTAATACTGCGTTTTCGGACGACCGTGGGTGGGCTTCGGTCCCGGGATTTCCCCCAGCCAATGCGCTTCGCACCCGCAGGTCGAACCGCCTAATTTATCGGAAAATCGCCGGTTGTCCAATGGCCTTTTCCGGGCCAAGCCATGGATTTTCAAGCCCCCAGCCCCCAAGGTCGGCTGGGGCCAGGCCGCCCAAGCGGAAGGTGCTGGCCGGGATTGAGGGGGTCGCCAATGGCCTGCGCCAGGACCCAAAGAGAACGCGGGCGATGGCCGCTTCCCTTGCGTCGGGCTCAACTAGCGCAACGCTTTTTCGCTGTCATCGTAACTGCGGCGGTCGGATGAGTGCCACAAAGGCAAGCCCCGCCGGGCGCGGTCAGCCAATACCGTGACCTTTTCCTCCGTGCCTGGCAAAGCCGGTGTCGGCTCATAGGTGAGTTCCGATACGTCATCCGGCTCGTAATCCCATTGGCCATTTCGAATCGCATCCAGAACTGATTCCATCTCGCTTGTCCTCTCTCAATCCCGCCGCAGGATGTCAGTCGTCTTCATCTGCTCACCGCCGACCAGCCGACAACTGCGACCAGCCGACAACACTTGGCCCGCCTCGAATCCAACAGACTAGTCCCGGCACGCATCGCCCAGCGGTTCGCTCGTCCAAAAAGCTGCTCTGTCCGGCGACTGTTTCTGCGGAGAACGTGCACACTCCGACGTTCGACAGCTTAAGTCCAGCAGACTCTGACCCAAACCAAGGCAAATGCCTCAGGCATCATCCCCACGTCAATTCCCCACGCCAGTCCCTGCCCTTGCTTTCGCTGCTCAATCCACTCCCTGCAATCAAGTCGCTTCGCTGCATGCTGCGCTGCGGGTCGTTGCCTCACTTCGACCCAGCCCTCCGATTCAACCCGGTCGTTCCCACCGGTGTCGTTCGGATTCATCGTCCTCAATTTGGACCACCGTCCTCAATCTGGACCACCGCGATGGTCGCAGTGGGGAATCAATGTTTTTCACGCACTCAATGCTCTGCTGCTACTTTGATTGAGCCAGCCCAATCGTCCCGCCAATATCTCAGGGCGAAGGCAAAAGTCAAGAAATTTTTCGCGACTCACTCGCCCCGTTTTCCCGCGACCCGGTTTCTGCCGCCGAGAGTGGACCAAACGTGTCCCAGAAGGCAGTTATGTTTCTGGCTCGCTCGAGAACGGCTAAAGTGTTAGCCACCCGTTCAGACCGCAGGAAAACCGTCTATGGCCAAACAAAATGAGCAAAACTCACCAAACGGAACTGCGGGTCAAATGGCGACGTCCCCTGCGGGCGAGAACCCCGCCAGCCCATTGGCCACGCCATCCGTGAACTCCGGAGCAGCGCCGCGGCGTCTGTTTCTCGGCTGGGATCAACCCCCTTTGGAGTCCGCCGCCGATTGGCTGCTCGAGCAAGCTCAACGCCGGCCATTGCAATCAGCCAAAACGGCACACGCCAAAACGGCTCAGCCGCATTCCAAGCCCAAAACGCTGCTGGACTTATCCGACCAACTCGTGGTTATCCCCTCGGCCCGCGCCCGCCGCCGCTTGCTCCAATTGCTTGCCACGCGCGCCGCCGAGCGCAACGCCAGCCTGCTCCCTCCAGAAATCGTGACGGTTGGCAGCTTCCCCGAATATCTTTACGACAGCGAACAACCGCTCGCCGACTCAGCAACGCGCCTGCTCACTTGGCTCGCCGCCTTTCAAGCCCTCCCTCTGGAAGAGCGTCAACTCTTTCTCCCACGGCTCGCCGCCACGGATTTGCGGCGGGAATTGAGCTTTGCTCAGCAACTGGCCGACTTGCATCGTCGGCTCGGCATGGAAGTCCGCAGCTTTCGCAGCGTTCGCGAACATTTGGAGAAACACCCCGATGCGGGCGACCAGCCGCGCTGGGAGGTCCTCGCCAAAGTTCAGGCGAGCTATTACGAGCGTCTCTCCCGGCACGGATTCTGGGACATGCAGGCGGCCCGTAACGTGGCCATCCGCCAAAAGCTCTGCCGCACCGACCGGCCCGTGATTCTCGTCGGCACGGTCGACTTGACCGAATCCAATCGCCAGATGCTGATGCAACTCGGCCCGCTCGTCTCCGCGCTGATTTTTGCGCCGCCAACGCACGCTGCCGCTTTTGATGCGGTCGGAAGTCTGCATAGCGAAGAGTGGCTCCAAGCCCGGCTTCAGCTGCCGCCAGAAGTTGTGCGCATCGTGGACCGCCCGGCTGACCAGGCGGAAGCGGTCCTCTCGGCCCTTCGCGAGACGGCTGGCCAATTCAGCCCCGACCAAATCACGATCGGCATGCCGGACGATCAACTCGTTCCGCCCGTGGAGTTGGCCCTGCAAAACAGCGGACTCGCGTTCCGGCGTCTGGAAGGAGCTCCATTCAAGACGAGCCCCGCCGTCCGTCTGGCTGAATGTCTCGCCAGCTTCCTCGAACGCCCCGACTTCAGCGTGCTCGCCCAGCTCGTGCGCCATCCGGACCTGTTCGCCTGGCTGAGCCAAACGCTGGGTCGATCGGATTGGCTGCCGCAAGTGGATGCCTTCCAGGCGGAGTTCCTCGCCAGCAGCTTTCCGCTCCGGGAGCCTCTGGGAATTCCCTCCGAGAATCCTGATTTGGCGGCGATCCCGGAACTGCAAACTGCGCTTCGCCAACTCCTCGAACCATGCCAGAGCGGCGAAAGCCTGCCGCTGGCCGATGCCGCCCAGCGTTGGCGGTGGCTATTGGAAACCATTTACGGCAACTTGGTCGATGCCGCTGACCCAACGATCCGACCCGCTGAGCCGGACGCGGCGAGTGCTGAGTTCGAATCGAGCGAAGGCAACTCGTCCGCCTCGTTGCTGGTTCAGGCCTTTGTCACGCTCGAGCGCAGCGTCCCCGGCGAACGGCAACTCGCCTCGACCACGGCACAGGAAGCGTTTGGCTCGGTCAGTTTCGCTGAGGCATTGACGCTGGCCCTGGCCATCGCGCCCCTGGTTCAGCCAGGTGATCCGCCAAACCCGCAGGCAATCGAGCTGGTTGGCTGGCTGGACCTTCCGCTGGATGACGCTCCTGTCCTGATCGTGACTGCGTTGAATGAAGAGGCGATCAGTTCCCAGGATCCGATCCTGCCCCTGCTCCCCCCGACGTTGGTCGAGTCGCTCGGCATTGGCCACCCGCAGCAACGCCATGCCCGAAATCTTCATGCCTTGAATCTAATGGTTCGGCCGCGAAAGCAGGTGCGACTGATTTGCGGTCGCCGTGACGCCGAAGGGAATCCGAATTTGATCAGCCGCCTGCTTTTGGCGGAAGACGACGAGCCGATGGTCGAGCGGGTCAACACCTTCTTCAATTACTCCGGCGATTCGCGGCGACGTCGCTGGCTCCGCCCCGCCGAGGGCTGGGCCCAAAAACAACCGCTGGCGATTCCACGCCCCGAGTTTGTCCCACCCCTGACCCAATTGAGTGTGACCCGTTTTCGGGACTACATCAAATGTCCCTATCGGTTCTACCTGAACGCGATCCTTCATCTGGAGCCAGTCAGCGACTCGCTGCGGGAAATGGACGGCGGGGCCTTTGGGAACCTTGCACACGACGTTCTCGAAGCTTTCGGCAGGGACCAAATCCGCCTGAGCGAGGACTCCGCGGCAATCTTCGCGTTTCTGAATCAGAGGCTGGACCGCGAAGCAGAACGGTATCAGCGGCAAAGCTGGTTTGCCGCGGTCGAGGTGCAAGTCGAAAGTTTGCGGGAGCGCTTCCGCGCATTCGCAGAAGCACAGGCCGAGCACCGAGCGGCGGGCTGGGAAATCATCGCCGTCGAGCAATCCGCTCAGTTCGTCTGGCGCGAGCTCAACAGCTCAAGCAATTCGGAGGGGAAACCGTCCGCGGCTCTCAATCCGAGTGCTGCCCAAGCGTTCGTCATTCGAGGTCGAATTGACCGGATTGATCGCCACCGCGATGGTCGACTCGCCGTCTGGGATTACAAGACCAGCGATGCGGGGACGAAGGCCGCCAAGGCGCACCGCGATTTCAACGGCAATTGGATTGACTTGCAACTTCCACTCTATCGTTACCTGCTCGAAAACGTACCGGTCGTCGGAGCTGAAGAGGCCCGCCGGCAGCGGAACGAAATTCAATTGGGCTATATCCTGCTCCCGAGATCGATCAAGGAAGTGGGCTTCGACTCGGCCGACTGGGTTGGGACGGAATTGGAGTCGGCCGATGACTTGGCCCAGCAGATCATCGATCGCTTGCGAAATCAAGAGTTCTGGCCACCGGTGCCCGATCCGCCGCAATTCAGTGAGCATTTCGCGGCGATCTGTCAGGACAACGTCTTTGAGCGGAGTGAATGCGATGGCTAAACGAACCCCCGCCCGCAAGGCTCGTCCCCTCCAGCCGGCGAATCTGTTTGCGGAGGAAGCCCCCGGCAGCGACTCCATCGCTGCAGGAGCCGGTGAATCGGCTCCAACGCACTCCTCGAACTCCTCCCGTTCTGACCAACCCGCCGCCGAGCTGCTGTCCGC
Source organism: Blastopirellula sp. (assembly GCA_021298375.1). GTDB lineage: Bacteria > Planctomycetota > Planctomycetia > Pirellulales > Pirellulaceae > BJ22. The sequence goes on from JAJTFE010000193.1 coordinate 4,609, forward strand.
CGCTTCGGACCCGGCGCTTGCCAACCTGGTGCAGCAGGCTTCGGCCGGAACGGGCAAAACATTCGCGCTCTCCAATCGGTTCCTGCGGTTGCTCGTGCGCGGAGTCGCTCCCGATTCGATCCTCGCGAGCACGTTTACGCGCAAGGGAGCCGGCGAGATCCTCGACCGGATCGTCTCCCGGCTGGGGGCTGCCGCCGGATCGGATTCCAAAGCTGCCAAACTGGCGAGCGAGTTGGAACTGCCGCTCACTCGGGCCGAGGCGACCCAGCTGCTGCGAAAGATGGTGGATTGTCTCGCAACACTGCAAATTGGCACCCTCGACGGATTTTTCAACCGCATTGCCCGCGCTTTCTGCTTTGAACTCGGACTTCCGCCCGACTGGACCGTCGTCGATCCATTGCGGGCCCGCGTGGTGCATGAGCAAGCTATCGAAGCAATTCTGGGCGACCAGGCGACGCCTCAATTGCTGCGGCTGATGAGTAAGGCGGAGGCTGACCGACGGGTCGCTGACATGGTCGCCACGACGGTCGACGAGTTGTTTGTCGTCTATCGTGATTCGACGGCCGAGGCCTGGGACCAGTTCGGTCAAGTGCGACCAGTTCCGCTGGCCGAGTTTGAGGAAGTCGCCAACGGTTTGGAGCAATTGGAAAATGCGCCATCCCAAATTGCTGAAGGCGCTCGCAAACTGGCAGCACAACTGCGAGCGGAAAGCTGGGAAGATGCAGCCGGCAACGGTTTGCTGAAAAAGGTTCGCGAAGGCGCCTCACACTATTACAAACAAGCAATTCCCGACGCGGCTCGGGACTGGGCGCGGCAGGCAGACAGCCTGATCCGTCGACAGGTTGCCTGGCTGGTCGCATCCCGGACCATCGCGACTCGCGACTTGCTGGCGCGCTTCGATGCGGCGCTACAGCCCTTGCAACTGGCCGTTGGCGAACTGGAGTTCGCGGACGTCACCTTTCACCTCGCCCGCAATATTCGGCTGCAGCCAAAGGAAATCGCAGACCGTCTCGGGCGGCGGACCGAGCATCTGCTACTCGACGAATTTCAGGACACCGCCCCCCAGCAATGGGCCGTGCTCAAGCCGCTCGCTGACCACGTGACCCAACCGGAGTCAGGACGGACGTTTTTCTGTGTCGGCGATCGCAAACAGGCGATTTACGGCTGGCGCGCTGGCAAACGGCGAAAAAGATTCGGCTACCCAGTCGGTCCTTTCCGGTTGGGGACGCGAGTTCAAGTCTCATTTCTCCGCCTATCCGAAGCTGCTCGGTTGTGCTGAAGTGCGGCAGGTCGCCACCGACGACCTTGTCGACCACGAGACCCTGATGCTCCGAGCGACCGTCGCTGAAGTCCAGCGGTTGTACGAGCGCTACCCCGGCAAGGAGATCGCAGTCCTGCTCCGCGGCAACACTCCGATCGCCAAGTTGGCACACTTGCTGCAACGGGCGGGGATCGCCACCAGCGAAGAGGCTGGCAATCCCCTGACCGATGCGGCCGCGGTAGAGGTGATCCTTTCGGCCGTCACGCTGGCTGACCATCCGGGAGATGGACCTGCTCGGTTTCACGTTGCCCACTCGCCGCTCGGCCGACACTTTGGCTTTCAACCCGAGTTTGCCAATAATCAAGAGTCGAATCAGCGACACGCTCAGATAGTCGCCGCCGAGATTCGCCGGCAACTGCTGGAGGCAGGCTACGGTCCGACCGTCCGCAACTGGGCGCGAGTCCTGGGAGAGGTTTGCACCGAGCGCGAAGCCCAGCGTCTCGAACAATTGGTCGAAATCGCCTACGCCTACGACTCGACTTGGACTTTGCGCCCGCAGCGGTTTGCTGATTATGTTCGGGAACAACGCGTGGCCGACCGAACTGGGGCCCGCGTGCGTCTGATGACCATGCACGCTGCCAAAGGACTCGGCTTTGATATCGTCGTGACCCCAATGATGAAATCAAGAAGCGGTTGGAAGTCATCCAATCCGCAAGTTGTCACCGGGCGCAGCGATCCCGCTGGACCGATTGATGCCGTCTCGCGTTTCGTCCGCTCGGATGATCGTCCGCTTCTTCCGGAGCGGATTCAGGCGATCTTCGAAGAGTACCAGGCCCAGCAGATTAACGAGGAACTATGCCTGCTGTACGTCACCCTGACCCGGGCCAAGCAACACCTCTCCGTGCTCGTTTCACCGAAAGCCAAACCGGATTGGAATAACGAGTCCGGCATTTTGCTGCGCGCGATTGCCGACGAGTTGTCGGCCGACACCGAGGAAGGTCTGCTCGGCATGTGGGGCGACCCCAACTGGCTGCCGTTGACACAGAGCCCGCCGTCCTCGGCTGCTGCTGAATTGTCCGCCGCGCCGTGGCCGACAGGCGGGGAAGTCGAGTGCCCGCCAATTCGGCTGGCGACTGTGGCGCAAAGTAGCCGCGGTCAAATCTGGAACAAGCCCTCCTCGTCTCGATTGACCTTAGGCTCTGTCCCGCGAACTGCAGGCCAAGGTCGCATGGAAAAGTCAGCACCCGTCGCGGCTCCTGCCGTGCGGCGGTCGCTGCCTGTTCGATCGCCGAACAGGGATGCGGCCCAGCAATTGGGTACTGCTTGGCATCGGTTGCTCCAGCAGGTGCTTTGGCAAGAGACCGCTCCTGACCGCGTCGGTATGCTTCGGTCGCTCGGCTCGCTTCTGGCTGACCCCACCGAGCGCAAGCAAGTGGTCGAGGAGTTTCTCAGTCGCCTCGGCCGGGGCGATTTCGCCCAATGGCTCTCGCAAACTCGGGTTCGAGACTCGGTGCTCGAGCGAGACTACTCGGCGGGCCGGACCCTGCTCGAGCCGCTGCGGCTGGATGTCCGCCGCGAACTACCTTTTGTTGGCGCGGCATGCACCCCAGTTGCAAATCTACCGCCAAGCGATCGGGGAACTGTTTGGCCTGAACCTGGACGCAATCGCGACCAGCGTCGTCTTCACCTCGGTAACCGCGCTCGATGGCACACGATTTTGCCGCGATCAGGCAGTTTGAGTACCGGAACGCGAAATACGGAACGGGGAATGGTCAGCGCCTGACTTCAAATTTTAGTCCGTGAACATCCGCGCGTCGTGCGGCAGCCTGTATCTTCAAGTTGTCGCCCGTGCCGGTGCGGATATTGGTCCGGACGGGGCGCGAGTTCTTGGCGTCGAGTCAGCGAGGTTTTGCGAACACAGGCTTCCTTCAGACGCACCGTTCGGAGTGATACTTGTCGAACGCTGGACGCGAGGAAGCCCAAGTCACCACGGCGAATTGCCGCCGTTAACGCAAAGCGTCTGGCCAGTGACAAATGCGGCCTCATCACTCGCCAAATAAAGTACGGCTTGGGCAACGTCGTTTGGATCGCCCCAACGCTTCATCGGAATCGTAGCGAGGTAGGCATCCTTGACCTCTTGAGGATCCTTCTCATGGCGTTCGACCGGAATCCAGCCCGGCGCGACCATATTGACCGTGATCCCATGCGGAGCCAACTCGCGGGACATGCTTCGCGACCAGCCGACTTGGGCCCCCTTGGCCGCGACGTAGGCGCTGAACGGGGCAACGGAAAGCTGAAAGACCTCGCTGGTAATATTAATGATCCGTCCCCACTTTTGCTTTTTCCAATTGGGCAACACCTGCTGAGTCAGCAGAAAAGGGCTTTTCAGAAAGAAGTCGAGCATCAATTGGTAAAACGCCCAGTCGTATTGCTCGAATGGTTTCAGGGGTTGTTCGCACGTCGCGTTCAACACCAGGATATCGATCGGGCCGAGTGCTGACTCGGTTTCACGAACCAGATTGGCGACGCCCGATTCGCTGGTCACGTCGGCTTGCACAAGGGCCGTTTCGATCCCCGCGGCTCGGTACTCGGCTAAGGTCTGTTCTGCCCGCTGGCGATTATTCGCGAAGTTTACCGGAACCTTCGCCCCTGCGAGTCCGAGTGCCAAGCCGATCGCTTTTCCCAGTCCAGTGCTGTTTCCAGTAACCAAAGCTGTCCGACCGGCAAGTGAAAATGACATGAGGATCCTCGGCAATTGAAAATAAAACTCAGCTCATTGGCGTCTACGCAGCAGCCAAAGATAACCAAATCGGGGCGGAGACCAAGAGAGGCAGCGTGAGGTGGTGCTACGGACGAGTGGACCAACCCGAGATGGAAGGCCCGCTACGGAAAACAACTTGGGGGGAAACAGGAGGCCCGAATGGACTGCTGGTTTTCGCGGAACGAAAACTGGCATTGCTCGGGCGGCAACGAGAAGGCAGGGTTGTCTCTGGGGCACCAACGGCCTCACAACTACCAACCAGGAATAGGGCAACTATCGCCCCCTCTTCGCTCACACCTCCTCCACCGGTGCGACCACGATCACATTCCCCTGAATGCGAAGCACCTTGACCTGCTGTCCGCGCTCGACGAATTGACCATCGCTGATCGCATCCACGCTCAGCCCGGCGAAATTGACTCGCCCCGCGGGCCGTAGCGGCGAGTCAGCCTTGCCCCAGTCCCCGACTGAGACCGCGGGATGTGGCGCGGGGGACGGCTTGAGCGGTTTACCGGTCGCCGAGTCGGACTTCAGGTCGGTCGGTTGCTCATAACGCGGCGCCAGAACCATTTGGTTGAACACCGGGATCTTCCCCAACTTCTTGGTAATCAGGATCGCCCCCAGGGCTACCAAAGCCAACGCGCACAGCAACGTCAATAAACTGGTCAGGAATTGATTCCACTGCTCGCCGTTGGAGGGGATCACAAAGTCCTGGGTTGCCATCACCACACTCGAAAGCAGCAGGAGCATCCCCAGCAATCCAGCGATGCCCGTCCCGGGAATCACAAACAACTCCATCGCCAGGCAGACAATTCCCGCGACAAACAATAAAACTTCCAGCCAATCGGCCGTGCCCCCGAGAAAGTGGCTCCAGAAAAA
>JAJTFE010000194.1 GCA_021298375.1 Blastopirellula sp.
TCTGCGACGCGGCGGGCGTCATCCAACGGCACGCCAAATTGCTCATTTAGAACATTGAGCATCCGTATATTGGCGATGCTGGTCTGCCAACTGCGGCGATAATTGACGACGTTCACCCAATCTCGCAGGTCCGATCGAGACGGATCCCTGACCTCCAACCGGATCTGAGCCGACCGCTCGTTGGGTTCAATGTGCAGCTGGGTTCGCAACCGTTCCAACCGCTCCCGCTCAAAAGCCAACACTGCGTAGTCATCAAATTGCAATCGCCACAGCTCGAGCAAACGGGAAAAGGTGTAACCCTCCGTATCCGGCTCATCTCCCAAGCGCGGCAACCAATCGAGCGCGCCCGCTTTGGGTTGGCTCCCCAAATAGCCGGGAATCTCCTTCATCGTATTCCAAGCTTCCAGCATCGACGCCGGACGCAACTTCTGCACCGGAAGGGGCTCATCTTGAATCGCTGCAAACAGCTGATGCGCCGGCGCCGATCGATTCCAGATGCCCGAACGCAGCGAAGCTTGCAGATGGACCAATTCGTCCTTGTCACCTTCGACCGAACTCTTGAGCGGCTCTCCAAGCCCACCCATTAACCAACCGTATTTTTTTTCGCCTACCGGCGCGATCCGTCCATCAAACACGACCCGCTCGATCCGCTCCCCCTGCCGATAACGCTTGATCGCCAGGGCCATCGGATCCAACTGCGGAATGTTTTCCGAAAAATAACTCGACCGACGGGCGAACCATTCGGCTTCCGACGGCGAAACCGATTCCACAGCCGTGTCCGGAATCGGCAGGAAGAATCCGCGACGCCCCCGAACGGAATCAATCCACCCATCAGCCGTCTCAGCGATCTGACTCGACGTCTGGCGACTGTCAAACCCGGGTGGCAGAAACCGGTTACCGGCCAGAAATTCCAACGGTGCCCGCGGATAGCCTTCGACCCCAGCTGCCAACCGAGCCAACTGGATCATCTGCATCTCGGCAATCACCTGACTGCGACGCCGCAATTCGATTTGGTATTGGGGCGTCAACAGATTCTGGAAAAACGCCGAGGAAAGGTAAGCAAAGATGGTGTCGTCCCGGTCTACCGGCATCAACCAGCGAATGTAGCGAAACTCGGCTGAACGCCCTAGCGTCAGCCCCGACTCCTGACACGAAATAAACTTTTCCACCAGACTGCGACTGTTCGTGATCAGGTGAAAATCACCATCAACCAGGTGAAACGAACGATAGCGGTTGTCCAAAGTCGACAACAGACTGACCTCGCGACCCGCAATCGCGACATTGTTGAGATTGATTTCGCCTGGTTTCGTATCCGCAAACGACCGCCGCTTGCTCCCAATCCGGTCGGCCAGAGTTTTGGAACCGCTGGCGTGTAGCAGCACACCAACTGCCGGCCCACTGCCGAAGTAGGTATCCGAACCGATGATCGCCACATCCTTGATCAAATTGCCGCCGAACCATTCATCGAGTTGAGTTGACTCCAAGGCGAGTTGATCGAGAAACTTCTGCTGAATCCGAGCCTGATACCCGCGGAGCGAAACCATCCGAGTCAAATCCCCTCCGAACTCCTCGAGCAGTTTTTTTACCCAGACCTGGTTGTCCCACGTGCCAAAGCGAAAGTAAAAGCAATCGACCGGGACGCGTTCCGCCATCGGCTCGACTACGACATCTCCCGGAACCGGCTCGGCGCGAATCGTTTGCCATTTAATCGGCGGAGGTAGCGGCAAATTCGCGGGCTCGTTTTCAAGTTGGCCGGCAAACCAACCCCGCACCAAATCCGATCGAATTGACTCCACGTCCAACAGCAGATTCACCGTCTCGGTCAGGGGATCTTCCTTCGGGCGCTGCTTGCGGGGAACCGGGATCTCCAGTCGATTCGCGAGCATGGAGATCAGATAGGCCTCGATCAAATCGGGATAATCACCTGCTTGAGCTGCCGCCTCCGCGCCCCGAACGTACTCCTTCCACCACTGATTCATCAGCCGGTTGGCCTTCCCTTCGCGCACCTCTTTTGGTTCCAGAATGAACTCCAGCGGCTGGCATCCGAGGATTCTGACTTGCAACGGACCTTCACCCTTGTAAAGAAACCAGCAGGAGATAATCTCGTCGGTTGGATTCTCCGCCCTCCCGAACAGGTTCCTGAAAAAGCGCGCGGCGGGGGGCTGGCCGAATGTGGCGTAAACGATTCGGTGATCCGCATCCGAAACCCGAACGGCTCCCGTTCGGATCAACATCGCCGGGTCGAGGTCCCCGAGACACTCTGGCGGCAACCGAAAGCTGACCATCCCCACTCCGAACGGAGTGCCGCTCACCGCCTCGGCCCGCACAATGTTCGGCCGGGCATCTGGGGTCGGCCGGGCATCTGGGGTCGGCCGGGCATCTGGCAACCCTTGGGCAACACCCCAACCCGGTCCCAACAGAATACCAAGCAAACCAAACTGGGCCGCTAGTACAATCAACTTCAGCAACTGCAACATGAAACATCCTGTCAATTTTTTCCAAAAGCCCATCTCGTCTGGAGTGGGATTGCTATTCCCGACACTCCGCGGGGCTGCCCCAATTCTCAAACTTTCGATCCGATAAGTCAAAAGGGAGCAGCCCGCTTCCCTCGCATCGGCGGCGCACGGGTTTCCCTGTTGCTGCACCAACGCCCAGCCGCGGTCCCCGACCGTTTGGCTGGCGCCTTGACAGTCGCCGTCATGACTCCGAAAATTCGGAGCAGCAAAGTATTACGGCAATCGCCTCGCGTTGGTTCGCAGCCCCGAGGTAACACGGCAGGTGCAGCATGATTCTCTCGGGTGCCGAAATTCACGCCAAGCTGGGAACGGACATCAATATTACCCCGTTCGACCCGGCTAAGCTGAACCCCAACAGCTACAACCTTTCATTGCACAACGAGATCATGACTTATGAAGAAGTCGTGCTCGACATGAAAAAGGTAAACCGCTGCCGGTCGCTCATTATTCCCGAGTCGGGACTCGTCCTCGAGCCCAGCCGCTTGTATCTCGGCCGGACTGTCGAACGAACGGAAACCCATAACCACGTGCCGATGATCGAAGGTCGCTCCTCGATCGGCCGCCTGGGACTCTTTGTGCACGTCACTGCCGGGTTCGGCGATGTGGGCTTCGCTGGCTACTGGACGCTGGAAATGTTCGCTGTCCAGCCGATCCGAATCTACCCCGGCGTCTCCATCTGCCAGATCTTCTATCATCAAATTACCGGACAAATCGAAGAGTACCGCAGCAGCAAGTACCAGAACAATCAAGGCATCCAGCCAAGCCTGCTCTACAAGGAACTCAATCCCCAAGCCGAAACGGAAGAGCGCCAATTGACATTGGGACTCTATTCCTAGCCAAGCCCTAAGCCTGGCCACTCTCCTCGCTCCCACCTGCCCTGCGAACGGACAGCCAGAGCACAAACAGGGCAGGGCAGACAAGTTGGCGTTACCCAGCCATTCCTTGCCAATCACGATTGGCTCCTGCGGGGCGGGATCGGCGAGTCAATTCCCGGCCGAGTTGGTTGGCGACCTCTCAGCCGAGGGCTCCGCACCTCTCTTCGGCATAGCCCTGTCAGTTAAATAGCAAACTAAACAGCAAACGGCGGCCCAAATTGAGGCCGCCGTCTCCGAATCCCGCTTGGCAATTTCGCACTCGCTCGCGAACCGTCAGCTGCGAGCTGAGAAAACAAATTGCTCGCCCGAGTAATCGACATGAATCGTTTGCTGCGGCTGGTACTCTCCCCTCAACAACTCGGTTGCCAACGGATTGGCAATTTGCTGCTGAATCACCCGCTTCAAAGGTCGGGCCCCGTAAATCGGATCGTACCCCTGATCAGCCAGCGCCTTGCGGGCCGCGGCCGTGACTTCCAATTGGTACTCCTGAGCCTCCAGTCGCGTGGCCAGCAGGTTCAATTGAAGGTCCACAATTCTTCCAATTTGTTCCCGACCCAGCGGATGGAAGACGATTTTTTCATCAATCCGGTTGAGGATTTCCGGCAGGAATCGCGTCCGCAGTGTCTGCTCGACGGCCTCGCGAATCTCCTGCATGGTACCACCATCCTCGGCAATCTTCTGGATTACCTGACTCCCCACATTGCTCGTCATCACAATAATCGTGTTGGTAAAGTCAACCGTGTGCCCATGACTGTCGGAAAGCCGACCGTCATCAAGCACCTGCAACAGAATGTTGAAGACGTCATCGTGCGCCTTTTCAATCTCGTCAAGCAAAACGACGCAGTATGGACGGCGTCGCACCGCCTCGGTCAACTTGCCACCCTGCTCAAATCCGACATAGCCCGGCGGGGCACCAATCAGCCGACTGACCGTGTGCCGCTCCATGAACTCGCTCATGTCAATCCGCACCATTGCATCTTCATCATCGAACATCACCTCGGCCAGCGCCTTGCAAAGCTCGGTTTTGCCGACCCCGGTTGGCCCGAGGAACAGGAACGAGCCAATCGGCCGGTTCGGGTCTTGCAATCCGCTGCGGCTGCGGCGGACGGCATTGCTCACGGCAACGACGGCATCGTCCTGTCCGACCACCCGCTGATGCAACCGTTCTTCCAAAACCAACAACTTCGCCCTCTCTGACTCCAGCATCCGGCTGACCGGAATCCCCGTCCAGGCGGCAATGACTTCAGCGATTTCATCCTCCGTCACTTGCTCGGGAATCAGCCGCTTCCGATCCTTGTCGGCCGAGCCAGCGGACTCGCTGCGCTTTTCCGCGGCCTCGATCTGCGCGTTTAATTGCTTCAACTGGACGTCGACTTCGTACAAGCGACGGTACTCGTCTTCCGACACCATCCGGCCGCTGGCCAGTTTCGTCTTGATCTCGCTGTCGAGCTGGTCAAATCGTCGCTTGAGATTACTCTGCTCCTCACCCAGACGCTTGACGTCCGTCACGCCAAGTTTCTCGGATTCCCACTGCTCGCGGAGATCAGCGAGCATTTTCCGCTGCTGCTGCATCTCTTCCTGAACCTCTTCCAGACGCTCCTTTACTCCGGGATCATTCTCGTCAGCCAACTGCCGAGCCGCGAGTTCCAGTTGCGTCAAGCGGCGCTGGACGATATCAATCTCCTGCGGCACGCTGTCGAGTTCCATCGCCAACTTGGAGGCGGCTTCGTCGACAAGGTCAATCGCCTTGTCGGGAAGAAAGCGATCGGTGATATATCGACTGGAAAGCTGAGCAGCGGCCACCAGGGCGCTGTCCTTGATCTTGACGCCGTGATGGGTTTCATAGCGTGTCTTGAGCCCGCGCAGAATTGTGATTGTATCTTCCACCGAGGGCTCACCCACCATCACTGGCTGGAAGCGACGTTCCAGAGCCGCATCCTTTTCGATGTACTTTCGGTACTCGTCCAAAGTCGTGGCGCCGATGCAATGCAATTCGCCGCGCGCCAAGGCGGGCTTCAACAGATTGGCTGCATCGCCACTCCCCTCAGCCGCGCCTGCCCCCACGACCGTGTGCAACTCGTCAATGAACAGGATGACCTGCCCCTCGGCATCGGCCACCTCGCGGAGGACCGCCTTCAAACGCTCTTCAAACTCACCGCGAAACTTGGTTCCCGCCACAAGCGCACCCAGGTCCAACGTGACCACGCGCTTGTTCTGCAGGCTCTGCGGAACGTCGTTCATCACGATCCGCAGTGCCAATCCTTCAGCGATCGCCGTCTTGCCGACACCCGGCTGGCCAATCAGGACCGGATTGTTCTTGGTCCGACGCGACAGAACCTGAACGACCCGGCGAATTTCGTTGTCGCGGCCAATTACCGGATCGCAGGCTCGCCTCATCGACAGCGCTCATTTGCAATATCCGCCGTGCCGGAGAGTCCACCTGGGCCAGAGCCAGCAGCAAGTGTTCCGTGGAGATGAATTCATCCTGCATGCCACCCGCGACTTTCGCGGCGGCTTGAAGAACATCGTTCAGCTGCCGATTGAGATTGGGGCTGCTTCCCCCACTCGCCTTGGGCAACCTGCCCAGTTCGCCAGCGAGGATCTGCTGAATCTGCCCCAGCGGCGCCCGCATGTGCTCAAGAATCGGTGCGACCAGTCCGTCTCGCTCCTCCAGCAGCGCGGACAGCAGATGCAACGGTGTGATCTCGGGATTCCCGGCAGTCTGGGCTTTCCCCTGCGCGGCCACGACTGCTTCCCGGGCCTTGGTCGTCAATTTTTCAAAATTGAAGTTCATGACAGGCTCCATTCCTTAAAAAAAAGCCTGTCACCCGGAGTGCCCGCAGGCACCTCCCCAAATGACAGGCAGACTTGGCTCGCTCAATGCGCCAGACAATTGCCAGCGCGAAATCAACTCTCAAGACTCACCCCGGAGCAATCCTCCAGGGCGAGTTGTCTCGACAGTTGCCTTAGTCCTTCTTGACCTCAAACTCGGCGTCGATCGCGTCATCGCCATCAGATTTGCCGGTTCCGCTGGCACTCCCAGCTTCCGCTGTAGCCCCAGCTTTCTCGTACATCAATTTGCTGAGGGCATGCGAAGCAGCCTCCAGTTCCTTGACGGCGGACTTGATGGACGCGATGTCTTCACCTTCTGCCGCCTCACGAACTTTCTTCATCGCGGCCTCCAGCGGAGCCTTGTCCGAGTCCTTCAATTTCTCGGAGTGCTCCTTCATCATTTTCTCGAGCTGGTAGCACATGTTGTCCGCTTCATTACGGGCACTGGCCAACTCAAATTTGCGACGATCTTCCTCCGCGTGCGACTCCGCATCGGTTTGCATTCGGTTAATCTCGTCCTTCGACAGACCTGAGGATTCCTTGATTGCCACCTGCGCCTCCTTGCCCGTGCCGAGGTCCTTCGCCGTCACGTTCAAAATGCCGTTTTGGTCAATGTCGAACTTGACTTCAATTTGTGGAACGCCACGCGGAGCTGGCGGAATGCCACTCAGGTCAAACTTGCCGAGCAGCCGGTTGTCGGCCGCCATTTTCCGCTCGCCTTGATAAACCTGAATCGTCACCGCAGTCTGGTTGTCGGCCGCCGTGCTGAACACCTGCTTTTTCTCGGTCGGAATCGTGGTGTTGCGTTCCACCAACGCGGTCAGAATTCCGTGCTCGGTTTCAATGCCGAGCGTCAGCGGGGTCACGTCCAGAAGCAGCACGTCCTTGCGGTCACCCGCCAGAACCGACCCTTGAATCGCAGCTCCGACGGCGACGACCTCGTCCGGATTGACTCCCTTGTGGGGTTCCTTTCCGAACATCTTCTTGACCAATTCCTGAACCTTCGGAATACGGGTCGAGCCACCAACCAGAATCACTTCATCGATATCGCTCGGGTTCAGCTTGGCGTCCTTGAGCGCTTGCTCGACCGGACGACGGCAGCGCTCGATGAGCGGGTCGACCAGTTCCTCGAACTTGGCTCGCGTGATATTCATCTGCAAATGCTTTGGACCCGATGCATCCGCAGTGATGAACGGCAGATTCAAGTCAGTGTTGGGCCGCGAGGAAAGCTCTTTCTTGGCCTTCTCGCAAGCCTCCTGCAGACGCTGCAGAGCCATCACGTCTTTCCGCAAGTCGACGCCGTTCGACTTCTTGAACTCGTCGGCCACATGATGAATCAAGGCCTCATCAAAGTCATCTCCACCCAGATGAGTATCACCATTTGTGCTGATCACCTCAAAGACCTTCATGCCGTCATCGTCGTTCAGCTCAAGCACCGAGACGTCGAATGTGCCGCCACCGAGGTCGAACACGACAATCTTCTGTTCCTTTTTGCCCTTATCCAGACCGTAAGCCATTGCCGCTGCGGTTGGCTCGTTAATGATGCGGGCAACTTCCAGACCAGCGATCTGACCGGCGTCCTTGGTCGCCTGCCGCTGAGCGTCATTGAAGTAGGCGGGAACGGTGATGACCGCCTTGTTGACCTTGTGACCAAGGTACGACTCGGCAGCCTCCTTCAACTTCCGCAGCACCTTGGCCGAAATCTCCTGAGGCGTGTACTGCTGGTCGCCGATTTGAATCTTGACGTATTCGTTCGGTCCGCCAACGACCTTGTACGGAACCATCTTCTCTTCAGAGGCGACTTCGTTGTGACGACGTCCCATGAACCGCTTGGCAGAGTAAACCGTTCGCTCCGGATTAGTGACCCGCTGATTTCGCGCTGGGGCTCCAACCAGTGTCTCGCCGTCTCTCGTGAAGCCAATCACGCTGGGCGTCGTTCGCTCGCCTTCCTGGTTGGCAATGACGGTCGGTTCGCTGCCTTCCATGATCGCCACCACAGAGTTCGTGGTTCCCAAATCGATGCCAATGATTTTCTCGCCTTGAG
>JAJTFE010000195.1:0-6920 GCA_021298375.1 Blastopirellula sp.
GTAAAGGCTTCGACCCCAGGTGATGTCATTCAGGTCCAAGCCCGGTCTGCGGGTGCCGTATTCGTCCAGGAGCACCTCCCCCGCCAAGCGGAATTGACCACGCGTCCAGGAGAGGTCGACGCCCGCGTGATTGTTGTACTCCTTTTGCCCCTCACTCCCGATTCCGTCCTGCCTTTTCACGCTCAGCCCTCCCGCCCACGTGCCAGTATCCCAGCCAGCCCGCGCGACCAGGGCTTTGGAAGAGTTGGTATCGCGATCGGAGGAGCCGTTGGTGATGGCCGCAGAATGCCGCCAGATACCCGCGTGGTAACGAAGCTGGGCACCGGTTTCCCGCTGCCGAATCGCCTCGGAGCGAAGGAATGGCAAATCGGTGAGCAGATTCGTGTAAATCGGGCCGTAATAACGCCCAAACGGGGTGATGAATTTGCCAACGTCCACCGTCCAGCGGTCGCCTCCCAGCGAGACAAACAGCTGAGAGAGTTGCAGCGTTTCAATCTCAAAATTATGGGCGTAGGAGGCCCGCAGCGGATCGTCGACGAGAATGTTGCGGTCAAACGGTTGAGTCAAATAGCCCTCGCCCGTCAGGCCCGCCCACCAACCGTCCGCCTGCCTCGTCCAGTCGGCGAGCAGTTGCCCCTCGGCGGCGAGGCTCGTTTCCTGCCCGGTGAATTCATAGCGTCCATCGGTGTAGAACAGTCCTCGGCCCACGCCCCACAGCCGCAACTGGCTATCCGCATAGTCCCAGACGTGCGGAGCCGGTTGGTAACCACCGATATCGCCCGGGGTGAACCACCAGCGATTGACCGGAGTGGTCAAGCCAGCGGACGGCAGTTCGATGTTCTCCAGCGTCCGTTCAGCCGGAGTATGTGCGACTGCGGCTGGCTCAATCCTGAGTGGCGACTCCTGACTGAGAGCGGGCAAGCAAACGCAGGAACAGGCTACTGCCCACAAAATTGCCCACAGTGGAGTCGCGAATTTGAATGACCAAATGCAATTCATTCGTGGGACCGCCGAAATCGCCCGTAAGCTCAGATGCAGACGCGGATTCAGCCTGAATTTCAAGCTGCTAAAACGCAGCGATGGTTCTCTTGCTGCCGGTTCTTCCGGAGATATCGGCCGTAGGGTTGGTAACGGCTGCAACGGTTCGGTCCGGAGCGTTGCGATCGCTACTGTGGGCAGGACTGTGAAAACAGGAGCAGTTTTCCCAATCCGCAAGGTTTAAACCGGCCTGAAACGGGGGGCAAACCAGCCTGCGCCCGCAGTTCATGCGGGCTCTCTGATGACCAGCTCAACAGATAGGCCGCCCGGTGCCGGGTGCAGCTCAAGCTTCGTCCATTCCAGTCTCAGTTCACTCCGCAGCGGCAACTCGCATGGCAAGCGATACTCAACGCCCGCCCCTTGCCAAGCTGAGTTCGGACCGGGGAGATAATCCGGTGGGGCGATGAAATCGGCGGATGGCCCAAACGCCATGGGGCGTTGGCGCTGTCGCCAGGAGCTGACCAATTTGCTCCGCCAGATCCTGCCTCCCCGAATGCTGCCCGCCGGCTTCCAGAACGCTCGGCGTCGCTCCTGACAGGCCGACAAGCCAGGGACCTTTCAGGCGGATGGAATGCGTGTGCATCAGGAGCGGGCCCAGGGTGCAGAAAAGTTCAAGCAGCGAGCCGGGGAACCCGCCGCCCAGCCAGTCGGTTGCTGGCGAAGGGTTGCCGGTCTGCCTCGACACATCTGCGCGACAGGGGTATATTTCGACTCGCGTACAGTCAGCATTTTAACCGGGCTGGAGCGGATTTTCCGGCCCCGCCTTCCGCCACCCCCACTCAGACGGTGCATCACGATATGGACATGGAGCAGATTGTTTCGCTGTGCAAGCGACGGGGGTTCGTCTTTCAGTCGAGCGAAATCTACGGCGGCCTGAACGGCTTCTGGGATTATGGCCCCCTGGGCGTCGAGCTCAAGCGCAACGTCAAGCACGCTTGGTGGCAGGACATGGTCCTGGCTCACGATGACCTGAATGTGCTCCCCAGTGCGCCGGGGGTTTATAGCATGACTGGGATTGATTCGACGATCATCATGCACCCGCAGATTTGGAAGTGCAGCGGGCACTACGACCTGTTCATCGACAAAATGGTCGATTGCCGCGAGTGCAAAGGCCGCTTTCGCGAAGACCATATTCCCGGCACCCCCTGCCCGCTCAAGCCGAGCAAGCAGGTTGGTCAGCACGACAAGTGCAGTCTGACCGAGCCCCGCGACTTCAACCTGATGTTCAAGACGACGCTGGGCGCGCTCGGTACCGAGGAGGATGCTGCCTTCCTGCGGCCGGAAACGGCTCAAGGGATTTTCGTCAACTTCAAGAACGTAATTGACAGCACGCGCTACCGCCTGCCGCTGGGGATTGCCCAGATCGGGAAGAGTTTCCGCAACGAAATCACGCCGCGGAATTTTACTTTCCGTTCACGCGAGTTTGAGCAGATGGAGATTGAGTTCTTCTGCCACCCCAATGAATCGGCCGATTGGTATCGCTATTGGCGGGACCGCCGAATGAAGTGGTATCAGGACTACGGTGTCGGTTCGGAACGGCTGCGGTTGCGCGAGCACGCTCCGGATGAGCTTTCACATTACTCGATCGGCACGGCTGACATCGAGTATGCGTTTCCTTTCCTCAGCGCGGGCGAGTACGGTGAACTGGAGGGGATTGCCCACCGGGGCGATTTCGATCTTCGCAGCCACATGGAGGGGAAGCTGGATGAGAAGACCCGTCCCCTTCAGGTCCAGCTCGGCCCGGACGGCAAGCCCAAGTGGCGGGGGAGCGGCAAGGATTTGTCGTATCGCGATGACTTGACCAACGAGAAGTTCGTGCCGCATGTGATCGAGCCTTCGGCCGGCGCCGATCGCGCGACACTGGCAATCATCTGCGAGGCCTATCACGAGGACGAAGCTCCGGATGAAGACGGCAAGTCCCAAAAGCGGACGGTGCTTCGTTTTCATCCGCGGCTGGCTCCGATCAAGGCTGCGATTTTCCCGCTGGTCAAGAAGGACGGCATGCCGGAAATGGCCAAGGAGATTTACTTGGCGTTGAAGAAGCAGTTCAACGTCTTCTACGATGAAAAGGGAGCGGTCGGCCGGCGCTATCGCCGTCAGGATGAGGCCGGCACCCCTTACTGCATCACGGTCGACGGCCAGTCACTGCAAGATGGTACCGTCACCATTCGCGACCGGGACACGCTCCAGCAGGAACGGATCAAAGCGGCCGACTGCCTGCAAGTGGTCCGCGATAAGGTCGGCTGAACAATTTCATCCAGAGCCACCCTCCCTTGGGGCAGATGGGTCCTTGGCTCGGCGGATAAATCGAAACGGGATTGGGGTTTCTGTCCGGTCAGGCCGCGCACGTGGAGCTGTATTCACCTGCGGCAGCCTCCGAAGGCTGGTTAGATTTCGGGCCCGGCAGGTTTTTTCTTTTTCTCCGGTTGGACAAATGCCAGCAGCGGCATCCGTTTCTGGTCGGAAACAACGACGCCTCCCGGCTTCTCGATCGTCACCGCAAAACCAATTGGCTGATTGACAGGGAGCTTGGCCTGAATCGCCACGATCGACTCTTCTCCCGTCGTAATGTCGAACACGCCGCCATCGATCGGGTCGCTGTCCCGTGAAGGATCCAGAATCCAGAGCTGGTACTGCCAGACCTTGGGGTCGTTCGCCGGCATCCCGACAAACCGCATGAAGCCGCGTTGCTGGGCGTCGCTCCAGACGATGTCGCCGGAGACATCGTTTTTCAGGGGAGTCGTGCCCTCGCTCCACTTTGTTTGAATCAAATCCGTCGCCGAGGCGATCAAAGAGTCACGGGTCAGGGGGGAACCACTGTCTCGATCGGAATCCCCCTGACTTCCTTGCCAGAAGAAAACGGCCAGCAAGGAAGCCGCAAGGCAGGCAATCCAGGCCAGCCGCTCGCGGACTCGCCCCGACTGGGGCGGTGCCACCTCAACCACATCGGCAATTCGCCGAGTCGCGACTTCGGAAACAATGGCCCGACCAGTATTCGAGACGGCGCGCCGCAGACTTTCTGGCATCGCCTCGATTTGGTCGAGAGCCGACAGCGAAACCGTGGCAGCAACCCTTTCCAAGTCGCTCAAAGCGGGCGTTCCCGTGGACGGTTTCACGCTTTCGTACTCCTTGAATTCCTCGGTTGTCAAATCGCCCATGATGTAACCAGCCAGGCACTCGGCGAATTCTGTTTCTTTGGATGGTTTCATGATCCGGCCTCCGAAATGGCGGCTGTGAATGGACGTTGAACACACTCTCGCAATGAGAGCAAACCGCGACGCGCAAATGACTTGACACTACCCAGCGGCAAACTCAGGGAAGTCGATACCTCCTGATGCGACATCCCCTCCTGCAAAATCAGTTTCAGTACGCCCTGAGCATTGGGGCTCAGCTGGTCCATGCAACTTCTGACCTTGGCAATCTCGTCCGCCAACTCGAGGGAATCCGGCTGGCGCTCGGAAAACTCGATCACCGACTCCTCGTGCAAGTTATGAACTTGCGCTTGGGCGCTGTTCCTCCGCAGTCGGTCGACCAAACGACGCCGGGCGATGATCGAGATAAAGGAAATCTCGCTCCCGCGCTCGGGTCGGAAATGCGCCGCATTTTTCCACAACTCGATGAAGATCTCCTGAACGAGATCCTCTGCGTCATGGGTGCTGCGGGTCATTTTTTTGGTAAGGGTCCAAATCAAACCCCCATAACGCTCGACAAAACGATCCACTGCAGACGTATCGCCTGCGGCGATCAACGGCATCAGTGGAGGACCGCCAAATCGTGTGGACGATTCATCATTGAGGTCGTCCGCACCGAGAGGATATTCCAAACCAGGGTCCATGGATTTCAATCAATGTGTGAAGTCGAAGGGAATAAGCCGCCCCGAGGCTCACTGAGAGACTTCGGCGGCCGACTGTTCATGGTGGGGTTAACCCAAGTCCAGCCTCGAAAGTCAATCGTCCCGCATGTTTCGTTTGGCCAGAGGACCGGCCCACGTATCCGCGGGCAACGTCTCATTCTGGCAAACGGTCTGGGGCAGACACAACTTCCAAGTCGACCGGCCAAGGCTCTCCAATGCAGGCTGAATCCCGCACTGCGCTAACCGCGGACCCGACACAGTTGGCCTGCTTCCTCGTCAAAGGCATCGGGCCAGCCGGTTCCGAGCTACCGCTCAAAACCTCGGTTCGCAACCTCGGTTCGCAGGCTTCGTTGCCGAACTCTGGCTTGCTGTTCGGATGGGGGACCGAAGTGGATGCAGTATTCTTAAAAAAAATCCGGAAGTCATTGGATTTGGGACCATTCTCCGCGATCTTTCCCGCCGGATTCCCGCTCTCGCACCACCCCAGACCGGAGAACGGCAGGAAGACCCCTTTCAACCTCACGGCCCACTTTCAGTCTTCCGGCCCCGCCAGGGCGTTTGCGCTTACCTGTCTGGGCAAGCCGCACGTGTGCCGGCAACTCCTGCCCTCGGGTTCCCCCAGGGGCCAGCGGAAAGTCCTCAAGCTGGGGCCCGAAAAACAAAATCGTTCAAACTGTTCAGATGTTTGCATCCAAACGTAAGCCTGCCCCGAAATGTCTCGCTGTAGTGGTTGGGGGAAATCGGCTCAGCACTGTTGCAGTTGACCTGGCCTTATTTTTTTGAACGCACGCTGAAAGGAAAACAAATGCTCAAGTTCAGGTGGTTATATTCGCTGGCCATGGCAACAATCTGCCTCTGGTCGACGATGACGAAAGTAGATGACCTCGTCGAACAGGTCGCTCGGATTGGAAAACTGAAGACTCTGGTCGTGGCACTCAAAGCGGCCAACTTGATCAACCAGTTGAGGGGCGAGGGACCCTTTACGATATTTGCCCCCACGGATGAGGCGTTTGCCGCCTTGCCCGAAGGGACGCTGAGTTCCCTGCTGCTGCCCGAGAACCGGGAAAAGCTGATTCGAATTCTCAAGTACCATGTCATCCCCGGCCGGCTCTCGGCCATGGATATCGGAAACATCGACGCCCCTCAAATGGCGCGAACGGCCAATGGCCAGCGGCTCTCAATCGGAATGGAAGATGGGGAGTTCCGAGTGGGTGCGGCGAAAGTCATCGGTCGGGAACTGAACTGCAGCAACGGTGTGATTCATCTGATCGATAAGGTCCTGCTCCCGGAGGAGCTGCGGACAGAAGACTCAATCACCATGGAATTGAAGGAAGCGTCCCCGACCAGCCTGCTGGATGCCCTGCGAGCCGTGCCCGATGGGCGTTTTTCGACCTTTCTGGCTGCTGTTGAAGCGAGCGGCGGCGATCAAGACTGGGCCCGGCCGCAACCCAATGGCAACTGGACTCTCTTTATTCCAACGAATGCCGCCTTCAATCGCCTCACGGAAGCCGAGCGAACCGCTCTGCTCGATCCTGCAAACCGCGACGCTCTCCGGGCATTGCTCGACTGGCACGCCTTGCCCAAGCTGCAGCCCTGGAGCTTTGAATTTTCCGATGGCGAGCGAGCCGCGGTGATGATCTCGCGGCAGAACGACCGGTTTGTACTCGACGTTCTCGCCAGTGGCCTGGTGTTTGTTTACCAACTCCGCACGGCAGGCTCCACCCGCGAAAGCGAACAGCCGTTCAAGGCTCGGATCCTCGCTGGCGACATTCAGGTCGGCGGGAATCTGGTCAACATCGTCGATCGGGTGATTATCCCCAAGCAACTCGAGGGCAAACTCTTGGCTTCTCAAGCTTATCGCGAGCAGGATGTCCAGGAACTGAATGCGGGTGCCGAAGCCCAGGCCAACGCCAAGCTGGTTTTTGAGGAAATGCTGCAAAAGGCTGATAGTCTCGAAGGCGAAGGCCAGATGGCCATGTATCAGATGGGAATGAAAATGCTGGAGGAAGTACTGCCGGTCAACCGAAAC
>JAJTFE010000195.1:6946-9207 GCA_021298375.1 Blastopirellula sp.
CGATTCTCGATGGTGCCGATATGAGCAATCCGGCTGTCGTGCGAGCGAAGCTGCGTGGTCGAATCGATGACCTCGATCGGGTTTGGTATGCCAATTTCATGAAGAACAGCCCAGTGGCCCAGTCGCTCTCGGCTCCTCTCCCCGAAATCTTTCCTAATCCTCGCGCAGAAAGTTCCCGTCCCAAAACCGACAAGACTTCGAGCAATACGGAAAACACCAAGCCGATGAGTGAGTCGGCGGAAGTCCGACCAAGTTCAGCTCAAACTCCGGCCGCAGTCGACGAAGTGGCATCGTCAAACCGCTCGGACTTGTCTTGGTGCGAAGTGCTTGAGCAGAAAGTCGACGAGGCGGTGGTGGCCGACCCGGCACTTCGCGCTGCCATCACTGCGACTGGACTGCCCTGGCGAGTCCGCGACAAAGCGACCGGAATCGAAATGCTACTGGTCCCGCCTGGACAGTTTACGATGGGACGAATTCCCGGCGACAAGGAAGCCGATCCGAACGAGCTGCCAGCGCATCCCGTTACCTTGACCAAGCCCTATTATCTGGGCCGATATGAGGTCACCCGTGAACAATGGCTCAAAGTAATGAAAGCCGAGCCCGTCGCACCGCAACAGCAAGGCGGGGCGGGGCTCACGATTCAAGCTGGTCAGGGAGCCATTCAGATAGGCCAACCGACGTTTGAATTCCGCGACTCGAAGGGGAACATTATCAAGGTAGAGGGGAAAGCCGAGCGGGCTGCTGATGGTTCGATTGTCCTCAGCAATTCCGCTGACCCAGCGCCTCGCGCCGAAGGCGGAGACAATGCCAGCCCCGAACTCCCCGCTTTGGGGTCTTGGAGCCGATGTAACGAGTTCTGTCGCAAGACCGGCCTGCGTTTGCCTACGGAAGCCGAGTGGGAGTACGCTTGCCGCGGCGGAGTTGAAGCTCCCCGCTATGGAGAGCTTGATCAGGTCTCATGGCACCGCGGAAACGCAGGCGGAAAAAATCGCCCCGTCGGCGGCAAGGCGGCCAACGGCCTGGGCTTCCACGACATGCTCGGAAATGCCTGGGAGTGGGTCGGCGATTGGTACTCAGAGTACACCCGCGAGCCCAAAACCAATCCCAAGGGTCCCGAAACCGGAACCTCGCGGGTAATTCGCGGTGGCTATTTCGATTACGAAGCAGGCTTCTGCCGGGCGACGCTTCGCTACAAAGTCGACTCGCCTGATTTCGGCAACAAGACAGGATTGCGGGTTGCCCGTGACCCGTAAGTGAGTTGAAGTGACCCCCGGGAGCCAGACCAAGACCTGGCTCCCGGGCCGCGTCGCCCAGTGTTCGGTCTCAAAAGGTAGTTTGCTATGGCCTCGTGGCGACTTGTCAGTCGCGTGACAGGGATTGGCCGGTAGGCAGGAAGCTGCTTGGGATGACTCTGCTCCGAATCTCTCGCCTCAGACTGGCAGCCAATTCCCAAACAGGCATCGAGCAGTCGAGGGGGCAAAGTCGAGCCTGCTTTATCTTGCACCTCGAGGATGATTCCGCAGTTTGCGAACGGGGCTCAACTGAGTACCCCGCGAACCACTTTGCCGTGAACATCAGTCAGGCGGCGGTCAGCCCCGTCATGCCGAACGGTGAGTCGCTCGTGGTCGATGCCCAGCAGGTGCAGGACCGTGGCGTGAAAGTCATAAGTGGTCGTGATGTTCTCGATTGCCCGCCAGCCCCACGGATCGGTCTCGCCAAAAGCCACGCCCGGTTTGACGCCGGCTCCCGCCAGCCAACCGGTAAACGCTCCGCCATTGTGGTCCCGCCCCTCGCTGCTCTGAGAAAAAGGCATTCGCCCGAATTCCGTATTCCAGAGGACCAGCGTCTCGTCGAGCATCCCGCGCTGCTCTAAATCCTCCAGCAGCGCAGCCATCGGCTGGTCAATCGAGGCGGCGATCGGCGGCAGTTCCTTGATGATGCTGGCATGATTATCCCAGTTGCCGGTCGGCCCGTTCGCTCCACTCCAGACCTGCACAAACCGCACGCCGCGCTCGACCATCCGCCGCGCCAGCAAACAGCGTCGGCCGAAGTCCTCGGTCACCGGATTGCCAAGCCCAAACCGCTGCAGCGTCTCCGCCGTCTCGTCCTTGAGATCGAAAACTTCGGGGGCGCTGATCTGCAGCTTGGCGGCGAGTTCATAGGCCCGGACCCGCCCGCTCAGTCGCGAGTCGCCAAACTGCTCGGCCAAGTGCCGCTGGTTCAATTTCTCCAGCAGACTCAGCCCATCTCGGCTCGCCTCG
>JAJTFE010000196.1 GCA_021298375.1 Blastopirellula sp.
CTCTTCCTCAGCCGGGTCCTCGCGCCAGCCCCCGGCTCCGAACCCTCGCTCACGCCCAGCCTCGGCTACCCTCGCTGTCAACGCTCCACCGACGCTGGCTCCTGGGTGGCGCAGCAGCGCGGAGAAAGAGTCGCAAAAACCAAACCCGCAGACAAAAAAACAGCCACCGCGAAGTGCTTCACGGCGGCTGGAGAAGTTGGCAGTTTCTGCAACTTGATTAGGCTTTACTGGATTTCGCTTTCCTTGGCGAAAGTCCATTCGGCCAGATGCTCATTCGTCTTTGCGAATTCGTCCAATTTGGCTTTCAGGTCAGCCACTTCTTTGGTCACCCTGAATTCGCAGCTCGTTGCTGAAGTGTCAGTCTTGATGTCGCTGACTCCTTCAATCTTGGTCAAATCGCCCCGGACCGAGGCGGCACATCCCCCTCACGTCATGTTGGGGACGTTGAGCTTGACGTAAACCAGGTTGCTCGCATCAGCGGGCTTTTCAGCCGATGGGGCAGCAGCGACAGCTGGTGGGGTGGTCGGGGCGGTTTGCGAGGTCTTCTGCTCTTCCTTTTTGGGAGTGGCAGGTGCAGCACCTTGGTCGCAACCGGACAGCCCGATCAAGCCCGAAACCAGCAATCCAGCGAGGATTGCATTCGTTTTCATGGGATCGTACTCCAGTAACGTGAGAAAAATGGGCTGGCCCATACGCAGGCCGAGCCTGAGGCGAAACCGCGTTCGGTCAAAGGGTGAATTCGACCGAGTCCGCAGTCGAGGTGGCAGCCAAATTCTTCGGCACCAACCACCCCGGCCTGAATTTCTATTATCGACCATTTTGCCCCCAAAGTAAGGGCCGTTTTGGACAAACGGATGTAGCTTGCCCTTTCCGGCCACCGGGGGCTCCGCAGGGGTTGGGCTCACCCCGCACCGAGTGATAAACTAGACCCCGGCCCCTGCTTCAATCTGCCTGGAGGTTTGCAGCGAAATGGCGACTCAAACCCTCGAATTGGACTCAGACGTGACCGTTTTCTCTCCCGAGCATCCGCTGGCCGGATTTGATTCGCTGATCGATGGCCTGCGCGAGTGCGGACGATTGTTTCATTCCCGCGGTTGGTCCGTTGGCACCAGCAGCAACTACAGCGTCATCCTTTCCCAAGACCCGGTCGATCTGGTCGTTACCGCCAGCGGCCTCGACAAGGGCGCGTTGGGGCGGGCTGACTTTGTTCGCGTCGGTGCCGATGGCAAACCGTCTGCCCCCGGCCAGCCCAAATCCTCCGCCGAAACGATGCTGCATGTGGTGTTGGCTCAGCGTCCCGAAACCGTTGGCTGCGTTTTGCATACGCACAGCATCTGGTCGACGCTGCTTTCCAACCACTTCTTTTCTCAAGGCGGTTTTGAGATCGCCGGTTTCGAAATGCTCAAGGGACTGGAGGGGATCACGACGCACGAGACCCGTTTCTGGGTGCCGATATTCGAGAACACTCAGGACATTCCAGCCTTGGCCCGGCAAGTTGAGCAGCTGCAGGCCGAGTCGCCCGAGCGGATTACGCACGGCTTCTTGATCCGCCGCCATGGACTCTACACATGGGGCCGCAACGTGGCCGCCGCCCGTCGCCATGTCGAAATCTTTGAATTCCTCTTTGAATGCGTCGCCCGCACGACCGATTTGAGGCAAACGCAGCAAGTTAACTGAGTTGACCAACGAGGCGCCCCTTTTGGGTCGAGCTCAGGCAGGCCGTCCCCTGCCGGTTGTTGCGCAGTCAGACCTCGGCCAGTTCGTTCTTTTCATCGGGCACCCTGCGCTGCGCCACCATCCCACCCTGCATCGGTGGAGCGATGACTGAGCGGCTACAGGCGCGGTTGGGCGTGAACGAGGGTTTTGAACCGGGGGCTGGCGCCAGGACCCGGCTGAGGAAGAGGGGAAAGCGAACCGGGGGCTAAGCCAGGACCCGGCTGAGGAAGAGGGGAAAGCGAACCGGGGGCTGGCGCCAGGACCCGGCTGAGGAAGAGAGGAAAGCGAACCGGGGGCTGGCGCGAGGACCCGGCTGAGGAAGAGAGGAAAGCGAGCCGTGCGCGGAGGCGGAGTGGGAGGATAGAGCTCAGCTGTGCATGCGGGGCAGGGGATCGCCGCGGTGGATGATCTCCGCTTCGAGGGCAGCCAGCTCTTCCAGCCGCTGTTTCACGTCGGCATCGTCGCCAAAATACTTGGCCATCCGCACATAAGTCGTGTGATGCCTCGCTTCCGACTCAAACAGACTGGCGTAAAAGTCGCGCAGTTCCGGGTCCTCAACGTGCCGGGCAAGGAGGTCAAAGCGTTCGCAGGAGCGCGCTTCGATCAGGCTCGCCACCAGCAGCCGATCGATTGCCCGATGCGGCTCGAACTTTCTTACCAGGTCGTTCAGTTGCCGACCGTACCCGCCGGGGACCAGCCGACCGAACCGGATATTTCGCTTTTCAAGCAGGTCGAGGACTTGTTGAAAATGGGCGAGTTCCTCATTGACAATGACGGCCAACTCGCGGCAGAGTTCGGTCTGATCGACGTAGGCCAGAATCAAATTCATGGCGCAGGCAGCTGCTTTTTTCTCGCAGTGGGCATGATCAATCAGGATTTCAGGCAAGTTGGCGTCGACTTGCCGCAACCACCGTTGCTGGGATTCAATCTGAAGATTTAACATCGGTTCCAACTCGTCCTTGGCCGGCTTTCAGGCGGTGAAATCCGCCTTTTCCCGTTATAGGGGGAACGCTAGACTTCGGCTAGAGTCAGTGTTCGCGGG
Source organism: Blastopirellula sp. (assembly GCA_021298375.1). Classification (GTDB taxonomy): domain Bacteria; phylum Planctomycetota; class Planctomycetia; order Pirellulales; family Pirellulaceae; genus BJ22. The sequence goes on from JAJTFE010000196.1 coordinate 2,759, forward strand.
CGCTTTTGCCGGTCAGCTGTCGCGCTCATTGCCAATCGAATCCCCTGCTTAGCGGCTCCCAGCGATTGCCATGTATAAGTCCCGTTCCAGTTCGCACCTTTCACTCGCCCTTCCCCCGAGCGAGCCGGAACCGGCGGTTACCGAGTCAGGACGCCCCTCTTCGGTCGCTGTTCCTGCGTTCGCTTGGCACTACCTCGTCCTCGCCGGCCTGGTGGCCGGCTCGGTGGCGGGGGGCTATCTTGGCAGCGGAAAATTCCTCGCGGAGAAAGTGCTTAAGGCCTTCGCCACGCCGCTGGGGATCGTCTGGGTCGTGCTTTTCCTGACCTGCTACTTCAGCCTGTTGCAGCGTCGACTGATGCTCGGGTTCGCTTTGCTGTTCGCATGGGGGCTGCTGACGCTGGCGGGGAATCAACTTTTCAGCAGCTGGCTGGTTGCGACCCTCGAGCGGCCTTATCTGGCGAGTCGTTTTGACAAACTGGGCCCTTATGAACTGGTCCTGGTATTGGGCGGTGGAACGAGTGTCACTCCACAAGGAGACCCGCAGCTGGATTTGGGAGGCGATCGCCTGCTGCTCGCCGCTCGGCTTTACCACGCAGGCAAAGTCGAACGGATCATTGTCAGCGGGTCGCAGTTCACCCGCTCCAGCGAACTCGATCTCGATCCGGGCCATGAGTCCAAGTTACTCCTGGTGCAGGTCGGAGTTCCCGAAGATCGGATTTCGGTGATTCAGGGGCTGAACACCGCTGAGGAAATGCGCGCACTGAGCGGATGGCTGGAGGCCAACTCGCCTGCTCCCGATCTGAATCTGGGAATCATCACATCAGCTTGGCATCTGCCGCGCGCGATGCGGTTGGCTGCCGCAAATCAAATCAAGGCGACTCCGGTGCCAGCCAATTTCCATACGACTCCTTTTATCCCCAGCCCCCATCTGGTGATTCCCTCGGGGGAAAACCTCTACTGGACTCAGGTAGCGTTGCACGAGTACTTGGGCAGACTGCTCGGACGGTAAGCGGGGATTTGGGATTTACGATTGCGAATTGGGATTTGGGAATGGGGCATAAAGGCAAGCTGTCTTGCTGCCGCCGAGATTCAGTCGCTGCCAACCAAGCTTTCAGAGTCGCGCTGTTGCCCCAAAGCTTGGCCCCGGGCTCACGGGCTCACTCCACTATCGCATGTGCACACACCTCCTTCCTGCTCCCCTCGCCCTCTTCTCGGGAGCGGGGAGTTTCAGATGCTGAGCTGATCTGCACCCCCGAGGCGCGGTGTCTGGTTTGAGAAAAAAATTCCGCTTGGCTCAACTTGGTGAACTTCGCTCAAGTCCGGGCCTCAGCTCAATTTCCAGCTCCCCTCGCCGTTCCAAACATCTGTTCGCCAGCCAATGTCCTGGCATTTGCCTGTGACAATTCGGGCATTCCCTGCGGAAACGGTGAACGCGGCTGGCAAATGACGGGCAATTGTTGAAAATGTTCACGTCTCATTTGCGGAACAGCGGACGGGCGATTGCCCCAGCCGAACAGACACACTGCTTACAGGATCAACGCTCCATGCTTTTCTCGGATTCGAACGCCGCTTCTACGACCGCCCGTTCTCGCTTGGCTCTGATTTGCCTGACAAAACTGATGGCTTTCAGCTTGGCTGCAGTGCCAGGCCACAGTTCCGCTCAACAGGCCGGCGAAGAAAAGCTCACCGCCGAGCAGGTTCAGCAACTTGAAGGGCGATACTTTACCGAGTCGCGGCAGCTGACATTTGATGGCAAGCGGGCCGGGGAGGGCTATTACAGTCGCGATGGCCAGAAGCTTGTTTTTCAGAGCGAGCGGGACGCGGCGAATCCTTTTTATCAGATCTATCTTCTCGATTTCGAGACGGGGGATGTGGAGCGAGTTTCGCCGGGACAGGGCAAAACGACCTGTGCCTGGGTGCATCCGGACGGCAGCAAAGTGATGTATGCCTCAACTCAAGGTGACCCGGAAGCGGTCAAAAAGCAAAAAGACGAACTCGCTGCCCGCGAATCAGGAACGGAGCGACGCTACGCGTGGGACTACGATGAGACCTATGAGCTCTATGAGTACGATCTCGCGAGCAAACAATATCGGCAACTGACTGACGCCAAGGGTTACGACGCCGAGGGATGCTATTCCCCCGACGGAAAACTGGTTGTGTTTGCTTCCAACCGCCGCGGCTACAGCGAGTCGCTTGATCCGAAGACAGCTGGGATCTTTCAGCGGGACCCGTCGGTCATGTCGGACATCTTCATCATGAATGTCGACGGCACTGGCCTGAAGCAATTGACCAGCGAGCCGGGGTACGACGGTGGGCCCTTCTTCTCGCACGATGGCAAAAAGATCTGTTACCGCCATTTTGATGAGAGTGGTGCGGTCGCAGAGATTTTCACGATGAACCTCGATGGTTCGGACAAGAAGCAATTGACACGCTTGGGCGCGATGTCCTGGGCTCCTTTCTTCCATCCATCGGGTGAGTACCTGGTCTTTGCCACCAATCGGCACGGCTTCAGCAACTTCGAGCTTTACCTCGTCGATGCCGCCGGCAAATCCGAGCCGGTGCGGGTGACGGCGACCGATGGCTTTGATGGCTTGGCGAGCTTCTCGCCCGACGGAAATACACTGACTTGGACGTCCAACCGGACAAGCAACAATTCCTCGCAGATTTTTGTCGCCAAATGGAATCACGAAGCAGCCCGGAAGGCGTTGGGGATTGAGGCTTCGGCCGTGACGGCGATTGACCCGGAGGCCCAGGAGCTGGCCCAGACGAATGCCGCGGAGACGACCGCTGACTTTCGCGAACTCGACCTGATGAAGCATGTTGACTACCTCTGTCACCCGGCGTTGGAGGGCCGAATGACCGGAAC
>JAJTFE010000197.1 GCA_021298375.1 Blastopirellula sp.
ATGCCAACGCGGCGCATCCAAGCAGAAGCAGTGGGTAAACCGGCATGGACCACTCGACAAGTGCCGGTGCGACCAGCGGGAGCAGGCCAAGCGTACCCCAAACACTTGCCAGCAGCACAGTTACAGCGGGGAAGCGATTGGCAGTCGCCGGGCCAGATTTCGCGGCGCCTTCGCCCAGCCAAGCGGCGACCACGCCGCCACCCGCCAGCCACGACAATCCGAGCGTCACTTGCGACCAGCGATGATCCTGAAAATCCGGCCAGCGCCCGCTCAATTGCCAAATGGCCAGCAGCAGCCCGCCGAGAACCGTCGACCGGGCGACCAGAGCGAGTTCCTGATGCTGGGCGCGTCCAGTCAAAGCCTGCAAGCCAATGGCGATCGCGGCCAGCAGCGACCAGTGCAGCTCATAGTAACGAGTGAACAGCAGGGGCGCGGCAAAGACCACAAACAATCCGCCCAAGGCTCCGCCCAGGGAAATCGCGAGGTAAAATCGAGTCAACACTGCTGCCGGCGGACGAGCTCGCGCCAACTCACCATGACAGACCATGCAGGCAGAGAAGAGGCAAAGGTTGAACGCCGCCAACTGAAACAGCAGGCCGTAACTCCCCGGCCGGTAAAGTTCTCCAATCACCGCCGCCGCGCTGAGGAACAGCAGCGTGCACCAAACCGGACGCTGGTACCACTCTGGCCGGTCAAAGCAGACGATAAAAGAAACGAGGTAGAGGCTCAGCGGCACAATCCAGAGAAAGGGGATCACCGCCACGTCCTGACAAAGCTCATTGGTAACGGCCAGCAGCAGGATCGATGGAACCATTGCGAGCAGGAGCCACCGCCACCACGAGCGGCCGGACAGTCGCGGTTCCACCGCGACCGTCCCGGCTGCAGACTCAGCCGTCGGTCTTGAGAGCGCATTGCGATGCGATGTTTCCCCTGCCTCACCCGTCCGCAAGTCTCCTGTTGAGTGAACCTCCCCTCGCAGAACCTGCCGACCTGTAAGCCACAGCAAGCCGATGAAACCCACGTAACCCGCACTCCAGCTCCAGGCTTGGGGACGCGTTCCCAGAAGGGGCTCGATCAGGAACGGATAGCCCAGTAGGGCCAGGAGCGAGCCGACATTGGAAAGCGCGTAAAGTCGATAGGGCGAGTGGCCGGAGTATCGTTGGGAAAACCAGGCTTGCAGCAGTGGGCCCGTCGTCGAAAGGACGAAGTAAGGCCAGCCAACCGAGACGGCGAGCAAGGCGACGATTCGCCCGACAGGTGCCTCGCTTCCCGTGGGCTTCCAGCCCTCTGCTGGAATGATCGGCAGGAAAAACAATCCCGCACACGCGACCAGAGAATGAATCCAGACCTGTTGCCGCAAAGGAAATCGGCGGTGGATCCAATCCGCATAGAAATAACCAGCGAGCAACGTCAGCTGAAAAAACATCATGCACGTCGTCCACACCGCCGGAGCCCCGCCAAACCAGGGAAGGATAAATCGCGCGATGAGCGGTTGGACGAAAAACAGCAGATAGGCGCTCAGAAAGATGGTCGCAGCAAATGCGTACATGGACGCTTCCCGAGCCGGTTGCCGCGAGCTGTCAACCTTTGCTCTCGGCTGATCCAGCCGGCAGCCAGTTTACCGAGGCGGAAGCGAAACAGACTGAACGGCCCGGATGCAAAATGAATTGACGTGAGATGACGTGAGATGAACTAAACCGATCGCTCCCGTTCAATCAGGGCCGGGCTGATCGGCCGTCCGGAACTGCCGGTGAGCCAAAGACCCAACGGTCGCCGCAAAAGCTCCCAACTGGCCAGGGGGGCTGCGAAAAAGGCCAGGTCGCTGAGTAAAGTCCACTTGTAAAAGGGCACCGCCGCCCAGAAACAGCGAACGAGTTCCGACCACTCCGAACCGTACCAACCCGACCACAGCCAAACTGCCAGATTAGTCAACAAGAAGAACTGCAAGCTTCCAATCAGTGTCAGCCCCAGCGTTCGAGCGACTGCTGCAATTGGGCCGGCGCTTGGCTTGCGGCTGACCCAAATCCCGAGCAAGGCGTAGAGGCAGGTGGAACCATAAACGGTCGCCACCACGTTCCATTGGTAACCGCCCAATCGCCAATCCGAGATGGCGAGTGAAGTCAGCGGAACTGCCACCGCCCAGCGCCAGTCTCGCAGCAGCAATCCGGCGAGCAAGGCCGCAGCCCCAACCGACTTGAAATTCGGTGTCTCCAGAAACCACCTCCCAGCCACACCCCACAGCACCAGCAACGCAGCGAGCGCACAGTTCAACAGCCAGAAAGACTCGTGGCTGCGAGGAAACGCAACCGCCGAACGAAACCCTATTCTAGCCCAGCCGACATCGAATCCAACGGGCAAATGGCGATCTGAGCAAGGCCCTGTTGAGCCAACTCGTTCAGGTTATGGGTATTTTCCAAAAATCCAGGCAACTTTATCACCTCGTTTCAGCTGGTAAATCCCCGCACTGCGGTCACCCAGTTGGCCGTTGACCCGATAAGTCCAGTTGTCGCCTTTGGCCCCTAAATTCACGACATCGCGAATCGCCACCACGAACTTGGTCTCTCCCTCCCCCTTGGACTGAACCTTAAAACCGCTCTCCTTCGCCAATGTCTCGAGCGCGGAGAAAACGGTTGCCCCCGCAGGCAAGGTGACTTTTCCCGAAAGAGCTGGTTGGGAATCGCGAAAGTCGACGGTCACTTCAATCTCCAGACCCACGTCGTCTCCCGAGTTGACCGAGTTCCCCGAGTCCCCGGCGCCGGGGTCGGCGACCTGCTCCCCGGGCTGGGTCTGTTCAGCGGAGGGCGTGTTGACTGAAGATTTGGCTTGGGGGTTTACTGGTTGATCGCACCCTCCTGCCTGCAGCATGGCGAGGAAGCAGAGGATGAGCCAAGGGAGAGGAACCGAATGTTTTCTGGGCATTGGGAAGGCCGAAAAAAAGGAAAGTGGCCCCGCCTGATAATCGCGGGCAAAGGTCTTTAAACTAACAGAAAAACACAAGTTAAACAGTCGGCAATTCACGCCCGCGCCGCGACCCTTCAGGGTGCCGGTCGGTGTGGCCACTCGCGATGGAAGTGGCTTCGTCTTATGGTCAGGGTCGTCCCGTTGGACTCTGGGGTGAGGCTCGCTTTGAGGTTTCGCTCGGACCAAGGTCCCCTTTTTTCGCGTGACCACGCAACCTGACACAAGTTTTCCGGAGCACTTAACTGCATGACCGCCTTGCTCACTCTGACTCATTTAAGGCTTGAACAAGTCGCTCCGGATGTCGTGGCGATGGTCCTTGATGACCCCGCCAAGTCGGCCAACGTGTTGACCAGCGGCTTGCATCGAGACCTCGAGACCGGGCTCGATTTCCTCGATGGTCTGCCGAATCTTAAAGGGGTCATCCTGACGTCGGCTAAGCCTCGGATCTTCGTCGCCGGCGCAGACCTCGTGAACATCACTCGCACGCTCGATTGGCCGGACAGTCGAATCGCGGAGTTTTGCTTCCATGGCCAGCGGCTTTACAACCGCTTTCGCGAGCGGTCGTATGTGAGTGTTGCGGCGATTCGCGGCGCGTGCGTCGGCGGTGGCTGGGAATTGGCCCTGGGGTGCGACTATCAGATTGCAGTCAATGATCCCAAGACCTTTTTCGGCTTGCCCGAGGTCAGACTGGGGCTCGTGCCGGGCTGGGCGGGAACTGTCCGCCTGCCTCGACTGATCGGAATTGAGTCCGCGCTCGATTTGATTACGAGCGGGCGGAACTTGAGCGTGGCGGAAGCGCAGCAACTCGGGCTCTTGGCTGCCGTCGTTTCGAGCGAGGAGCTTCTTCCTGCGGCTGTCCGTCAAATCGAGGCGGCACTCGAGACGCAGCAACACCTGGAAAAAAGGACTCGCGACCTCGAGTCAGTCGAGCTATCGAGCGCCGATAGGCAGCAGCTGGAGTCTGTTTTTCTGGGGCGAATTGCCGCGAATTCGGCTATCCATCCCTTCGCTCCAACCGTCGTCGCCCAGCATCTGCTCGCCAGTTGCAGCCGACCGTTTGGCGATGCCTGCGAGAGCGAAGCGGACGCAATGACCAAGGTTTACGGAAGTCCCGCCAGTTACGGACTGTTGAACAACTACTTTCTCGGTGAGCACAATCGCCGCCGTCCGGGCTGGGTGGAACCGAGTACCGCGGCTGAGGCTCCCCAGCGTTTGGGAGTTGTCGGCTTGGGAGTGATGGGGCGATCGATCCTGCAGGCAGCTGCCCGCAAGTCAACAGTCGCATTCGGCTTTGACCCGGTCCCCGCCGCAGCGGCTGCGATGCACGAGCAAGCCACCAACGGCAAGTTAGCAATTCAAGTCGCCGAAAAACTGTCTGAATTGAGTAGCAGCCAACTGGTCATTGAGGCGGTTGTGGAAAGGGCGGAGACCAAGCGCGAGGTCTTGGCGGAACTCTGTCGCCTGCTCCCTGCTGATGCCCTGCTGGCGACTAATACGTCGACAATTTCCCTCCGTGAGCTCCTGCCGAGTGTGACCGCTCCCGAGCGTTTCTGCGGGATTCACTTCTGCCATCCAACGCTGATGCAACTGGTCGAAGTGATTCGAGGCGATCAAACCTCTGAAGCGACAGTCAACGCCGCGGTGCAGTGGGTACGCGGCTTGGGAAAAACCCCAGTCGTCGTCAAGGATGCGCCGGGGTTTGTTGTCAACCGCGTGCTTTCCGCGTTTCTCGATGCCGCATTGCAGTTGGCGGTCGAGGGGCACTCCATTGCGGAGATCGACTTGGCGGTGCGGAACTTCGGCTTTCAGGCTGGGCCGTTTGAGATGATGGACCTGATCGGTCTCGAAACGACAATTCTGGCCGGACAGTCGTTGATCGCCGCCGGGATTCCCCAAGTCTCCAGGCTGCCGGCGCTGGTCAAGCTCGTTCGCCAGGGGCGACTGGGACGGAAAAACGGACAGGGCTTCTATCGCTACTTTACACCCGAGGGACCGGCAGAAGCCGACCCGGCGGGGGAGCGGGTTTTAGATGCTTACCGCGAGTCCGAAAATTCACCGGGACCAGCCGAGGAAATTGCTCCGCGAATCATGGCGGCAGCGCTCCTGGCCGCCCTCGATGTCTGGGAACGCGGAACGATTTGCGACCCTCGCGACCTCGATCTCTGTGTGATTCAAGGTCTGTCCTTTCCGGTTCACGAGGGGGGACTGTTGTTTTGGGCCAGCCGCCAAGGTCCCGAAGCACTTGCCGCAGCACTCCAGTGGGCAACCGGCCTGCATCCGGAAGCAGCAGTGCCCGCCAAGCTGATCGCATGGCAAGCGAGCGGGCAACCCTTCTATGCCTCAGTCTGATTTGGGAGTTGTCCGCCAGATGGAGAATGTCCTCGACCTGCTGGTGCGGCAAGCGACGAGCGCGCCCGGAAAACCGGCGCTCACTTGGTGGAACGAAGCCGCTTGGCAAACCACTTCGTGGCTGGAGTTGGCCGCAGACGTAACGCGTCTGGCCCGCGGCTTGTCCTCGGTCGGCGTGCGCTCCGGTGACCGGGTTGCGATTCTCGGTGAGAACAGTCGCCCCTGGGTCTTGATGGACCTTGCGTTACAGGCATGCAGGGCGGTTTCCGTTCCGCTTCACACCCAGTTGGCAGCTGAGCAGATTGCCGAGCAACTGCAGCACAGCGGGACTTCCTGGATGGGAGTTTCCACGGCTCAATTGTTTGGGAAAATGGAAAGCCAACTGGCTGCCTTGGGGTTGGGCGTGGAGCGGGTCATCCCGTTTGAATTCGAACTGCCGGGGGCGCGGTCGTTCGAGCAGTTGATTCTCTCTAACGCCGAGTCGGGGCGGTCGAACATGGCAGCGGAGCTGAAGTGGCTTCGAGCTGCGGCTCGGAGAATTCAACCCGAAGATTTGTTGACGGTACTCTACACCAGCGGAACGACGGGGGACCCGAAAGGGGTCATGTTGACGCACCGCAACATCGTGGCGAATGCGCGCTCCAAGTGTGCGAGCTTGCCGCTGGGCCCGAACGACAGACGAATTTGCTGGCTGCCGCTTTCACATATCTTTGCTCGCGTTTGCGACCTGGTTACCGGCTTGCTCGCTGGTTGCCAGACCATGATCTCCCGCGGCCGGGATCCCCTGTTCGAGGAGTGCAAACGATTTCCACCGACTTACTTGAACGGTGTCCCCTATTTTTACGAGCGCTGTTATCGCTTGCTTCAGCAGCAGCAACGCTTGAGCGATCCCACGGCACTCCGCGCGCTGCTGGGGGGGGAAATCCAGCTCTGCAATTGCGGAGGCGCTCCGCTGGCAGACCATGTCTTTGATTACTTCCGATCCAGGGGCATTGGGTTGGTCACTGGGTATGGTCTCACGGAAGCAGCTCCGGTTGTGACCAGCAATCGCCCGGATGCCTGGCGCCGCGGCTCGGTCGGGCAAGCGATTCCCGGGGTCGAGGTTCGTCTCGCTGCGGATGGTGAAGTCCTCGGCCGGGGAGAAAATGTGATGTCGGGCTACTACCGAAATGAAGCTGCCTCCCAACGCGCGGTGATCGATGGCTGGTTGCAGACCGGTGACCTGGGCGAGCTGGATGCGGAGGGCTATCTGTTTTTAAATGGACGAAAAGACGATTTGATCGTCCTGAACACGGCCAAAAAAGTCTATCCGGGCGAACTGGAAAGCCTGTTGCTGGCCAGCCCGCTGATCACTCAGTGCTGTCTTTTCGGCAATCGGCGAAACTACCTTGTTGCCATCCTGACGGTCGACCACGCGCTGCTGGCTCAGCGGGCTGCCCGGGCCGGCGCTCCAGAGCCTCGGAGTGCGGAGTCAGGAGCAGTGAGCCGGGAAAAATCGCTGTTGCTGGCCGAGGTCGATCGACTGTTGTCCGGTCGCGGCGCCCACGAACAGATCGGCGGCGTGATTCTCACGGTTGAGCCATTTTCGCTGGACAATGGCTTGTTGACGGCCAAGCAGAGCCTGCGCCGCAAACAGATTTTCCAGCGCTACGAGATGGAACTGGAGGCGGCCTATCGAGAGCGGGCGACGCGCCGCATTTAACGATTCAAGGGCGATCAAGGTTGCTTGCTGCCACCGGACTGAATCTTCTGCCGCAGTTCGGCTTCCTTGGTGTTGGCAACCTTGGTCTGCAGAACGTCGCGAATGCGCCCGAACATGTTCTTGATAAAGTCGATTTCCTTTTTCGACTTGGCCTGAATCGTAAGCCGGGCTTCTTCGTCGGCCAGGGTGCTGGCGAGTTTCTGCGCCGTCGGCAGTTGCTCGTAGGCGACCAGATCGTCTTGAGCCGCGGTGAGATTGTTGTTTTCCAGCTCGGCCGCGATCTTCTGCTCGTAGACTTCGCGTTGGACGACGAGGTCGAGGATCTCGGTTTGCACACCGAGAATGACTCCCTCGGCAAACAGCCGAGCCTCGTCGTTGGGAACTTCCGTTGCCAGTTGGTCGCGGAATCCGGGGATCAACGGGACTTTTTTCAGTGCCCGCGTTCCCCGTTTGAGGTAAATCAATCGCAACGCCTCATCACCGGGGGGAATGTCGATCACGCCGCGCCAATCGGTCTTGCCCAGCAATTCCGAGGGAGCGTCTTTTTGCGCATCTGTTCGCCGAGAGTAGACTTCCAAGCCTTCCATCGGCTGCTTGGGATTGTCCAGCGCGACCAACCGGAGGCGAGTCGGCCTGGGCTGGGGCCGAATGACGAGGGCGAGTTTCTGCAGCCGCTTGCTCGTCCGTCCTGAAAGGGGAGCACGGG
>JAJTFE010000198.1:0-1799 GCA_021298375.1 Blastopirellula sp.
GGGAGTCACAGGACCCGGGGTGGGTGCCGATGGCTGCAGTCCGGGCTGCAATGAAGGCTCCGTGCTGGGCGGAACTATTTGGCCTTCGTAATAGGGAGCCGGTGAAGAATAGGCCGGTACCGAGTAGGAAGAGTGATAGCCGCCGCTGCTGCCGCCGCTGCTGCCGCCGCTCGATCCCCAGCCGCCGCTGCTGCCTCCGGAGCTGCCATACGAAACGTAGCTGCTGCCACCGCTGGAGCCACCGCTAGAGCCACCGCTGGAGCCCCAACCACCTGAGCTGGCGTAACCGCCACTGCTGCCGCCACTGGACCCCCAGCCGCGGTGATGATGATGGTGGATATGGTCGTGAATTCGACCGAGCAAATTGCGAACCGGTCCCGTACCGCGGAACAGCCCATACTGGCCGCCGCTGGAGCCGTAGCTGACGTATCCACCGCTGGAACCCCCACTGGAGCCCCAAGACCCAAACGAATCTCCTGCTGAGGCGGACCCGCCCAAGCAAAAGATACCGGCAGCCACAATCGACCAGATGGCTGCGCTCAGGTTGACCTTACGCATAGATTCCCTTTCAGACCACAAACGTGCATGTGTTAAGAGGTGCTGCCTGGGCAAAACAGGCAAAATAAAGCCTCTTTTCTAGGATATCACCTGAAATCCCTGCTGCAAGGAGAAAGGTGAAAGTGGAGCAAACTTGCCGATTGGGCGGTTTGGGGAGATATTCCGATGCTCGGACCGAGCCACCTTCCCGCCCGATTCGGGCCTGATTCAAGTGACTCGCAGCCCACCGCCGCGCGGTCGAAACGCCAACCCGCCCGAAACTCGGCGACCACGTTTCGCCGGGGGAAATCTGAGGAATTTCGCCCCTGGCCCAGCGAAGTTCAGGCAGTGAAATGGACCAGTTACCCAGCTTTGAGCATGAACCGGAGTCCTGGCCGAATCGGGGCGTTGACTTGGCTGGTACCCGCCCGCCCCGCGCGGGACTCGTTGCCTTGCCGGGCATTGCGGTCGCGGAGGCTCACCGAATCTGGAGCGGTGCGAAACAGAATGGACTTCTCGCCGACGAATTCGATTGCTCGCCGGGTTGACTGTATTTTCCATTCATTGCGACGCGGAGGGATCAGTTCGGCTGGCAATCCGACGTCCGCGGCGAGCCCGCTTTACCGCGTGCCTCATTCGACCTTCTTCAAAACCATGTCGTCGAAAGAGATCGAGCCAGTCGCTCCGAAGAGACCGATCCGGAGAATCGCCTCGCGAGCACCCACGGGGACGCGAATCTCTTTTTCCAAATCTTTCCAGGATTCCTGACTCCCGGTAAATGGACCGAAGTACTCGGTTGAGATCTCTTTGCGGTTCTTGTCGTAAAACGAGAGCGCCAGGTAGGGCAAGTCATCATCGTCCAAGCCGGGTTTTACATTGCGATATCGAACCCTCCCCCCAAACCGCATTTTGGTGACGAACCGGCCATCGATCGCGATGCCTTGCAGCAAGTGGGCAACTTGTCCCGGAACATCGTTGACCATTTCGATGTGAGCCGTTCCCTCGGCAGACTTGTTTGCCTCCTCAACGCCCTCCGCCTCGTCGCTCCGCCACTTGACTTGGCGGTCGTAGTACCAGCCTTTGACGAAGCCGAGCTTGTCCGTTCCTTCTTCAAAACCGGCATTCAACAGCGCGGGGTTGGCGGGGTCGGGCAGCACCTTGCGCTCGTCTTCCGCCTGTCCGGTCATCGGCACAAAGAGGGTTGGTCGCAGCGATTCCGGAACGAGTTTCCCGTCTTTTTTCCGAAAGAGGTAGAGTGTCTG
>JAJTFE010000198.1:1814-7396 GCA_021298375.1 Blastopirellula sp.
AGTGTCTGTTGATGGCGTTTGCCGACCGGTACGACCATCATGCCTCCCTCAGCCAATTGCTCCTGCAGTGGAATCGGCACCTCTTCCGGAGAGCAGGTGACGATAATCTTGTCGAATGGAGCATGCTCCGGCCAGCCTTGATAGCCGTCTCCGACTTTGACGAATACATTCTCGTAGTTCAATCGCTTCAAGACCCGTTCGGCGTTCTTGCCAAGCGTCTCGACGATTTCGATGGAATAAACCTCTTTGACCAGCGGGCTGAGCACGGCGGCTTGAAACCCGCTCCCTGTACCGATTTCGAGCACTTTGTCGGTCGGTTGGGGATCCAGTGATTCCGTCATGAAGGCGACGATGAACGGAGACGAAATGGTTTGCTTGTCGCCAATCGGCAGGCCGGCATCGAGATACGCTTGCGGGCGTTCCTTTTTCGGGACGAACTCGTGTCGCGGCGTGTTGCGCATTGCTTCCACAACCCGCTGGTCCTTGATTCCCGCACCGGTAATGTAGAGTCGCACCATTTCCTCGCGGCGAGACTGATACTCGGCGGCCGAGGGCTCGTCTTGAGCTGCCGACCAGCCCGGCAGCAAGAACACCAGCAACCATGCCGCGGCGCAGGCAACTGCCGCTGCCATGGAGGCAGTTGCCGAACGAGGTTTGGGACAGCTGTCGCTGGTCTGTTGCAAGTTCGTGTTCATTGGTCAAATCCTTAAGCCGTTTGCCCCAGCTTGTCAGCCTGTTGCTGTCCATTCGATCCCTGGTGGCTTCCGCTCAGGGCGCGGGCTGTGGAAACCGAGCCCGAAGATCCGAGGCGGAAATGGTGCGGGCACCGCCAAAGTCGAACGGCCACGCCAGGCCCTGTCAGAATTATAAGGCGACGTCGACCTTTCGTCGCCCCGAATAAGCCACTTTGTGCCGGCCAATGGCCAAGTTCAGTTTGAATGTTCATCAGGATTGCCGAGCTTGTCTCTGGCAGCGAAGATGAACTCGGTCGCTGAGCCATGGCGGTAGTCACTATCGGGATTCGCTGCGACCAGGGTGAGTCGAGCGCACCCGAACGGAATCTGATCGCAGGAGTGAAAATCTTGACCGAGCTGACAAGCCCAAAAAAACCATCCGGCATCGCCGCGGACAGCAGCTGGCCTTTTATCGGGCCGCTGCTGGCATTGCTGGCGATACCAGCCCTCGTCGGTTGGTTGATCCCGGAGTCGGAAACGGTAGCCAATGGTCAAGGGACACCCTCAGCGTTTGACTGGCGAGCCTTTTTGACTGCTTTGGTTCAAGTCTCGGTAGTCGGTTCGATCCTTTGGAAGTTTCGACGACACTACCTTGCCATCTTCCCCTGGAGGTTCAGTCCCTGGTCCTTGCTCTGGGGACTTGTGGGCGTCGTCCTCTGGGTCGCACTTTGCGAGCCGCAGTGGGAATCTCGGATACTCGGTTTGATCGGGCTGGGCGGGTTGCTTCCCGAACGCCCTGCGGTCAATCCTTTTGACAGCTTCAGCTCACAAGCCATCGCCTGGTTTCTGCTGCTCCGGTTCGCTGTCTTGGCTCTGATTGTTCCGCTTGCTGAAGAACTGTTTATCCGCGGTTGGTTGGTGCGTTATCTCGAAGCTCAGGAAAACTGGGACGTGCAATCGCTGGCCAGCGTCGGCTGGACTGCCCAACTCGGTGTAATTGCCTATGCTGTCCTGACGCATCCGCAGGAGGCGATCGCCGCCGTTGTTTGGTTTGGAATGGTCAATTGGTGGATGAAGCGGACCGGGAATATCTGGGACTGCGTTCTGGTCCACGCTGTGACTAACGGATTGCTGGGTGTCTGGATCCTCTACTCGGGGCAGTGGCGATTGTGGTGAGTCGAGGCACTGGTCGCAAGGCAGGCCATGGCTGCTACCGGCCAGCAAGCGATGAGCGGCAAGAATCCGCGCTGAGCCGACTGCTCAGGATTCAGTTCTTAACTGAGGCGGTACCGCGAAGGAACGCTGCGGAGTGGCGCGGGGAAGAGCTGCTGTTTGGGGAGTGAATCTGCCGGTCATTGCTGCCGCGACGAGCAGGCTCAGGTTGGCACCCGTGATAATCGAAACGTCGTGAAACAGCCCGTTGACCAGGTAATTGAGCAGAGCGGTCATCAGGAGCAACGCTACACAGAGCTGATCGAACGCTGGCTCGGGAGAGTTCCAAAGCTGGTAGACCCGCCAAGCCATACCGGCCCACATGGCCGTGGCAGCCAGCAGTCCAAGCAGTCCCATTTCAGTCGCATAGGACAGCATCACGTTGTGCTGCATGTAGGGTAAACCAGCCTGCAGCGGCAGCTCGTACTGTTCGACTTGGTGGTAGGGCTTCTTGTACTTGTTGTATTGTGCGAAGCCGACACCCGACAGCGGATGCTCTTTAATCATCTCCCAGGCAACCGCCGCCAGCACTGGACGGAGTGCGGCGGATTGAGACATTTCAGCTGCGGTCACGAATTCATCCCGCTTAAAACGATTCAACTGTGAACTCAGCGCCGCCAGCCCCGCCACGCCGACGAGACCGGTTGCCAGCGTGACAACAAACCGCTGTCGCCAATTGAGCGGAGCGAGGCAAACCAGAAAGGTGCTCCCGGCGAAACCAATCCAGCAACTCCGCGTCAGCGTGCTGAGCACTCCCAGTCCGATCACTCCGAACGCAACGAGCAGAACGAGCCTGTGGCGGACTCGCGCCGTCGGGAGCAGCAACAGGCAGGCCGTGCCGCAGAGGCTGAGAATCATTCCGTTGATGACCGGATTGAGCAGCGGGCCACGGCCGCGGCCGTAAAATTCCTCGAAGGCCGGAGAGGCAATGTAACGCGGGAAGATCAGCGCATTCCAACGCCGCCACTCGGCAACCCCCGTCAATCCAAGGTACAAGCCCAGGAACACCAGGACCCAGAGCAACCCGCGGTAATGCTGGCGACTCAGCGGGCTGATCCGCAGGAGCACGTAAGTCGCGACTGGTACCAGGTTAAAGAACAGCAAGCGAGTAATCGGGAGATTTTCCCGAAAGCGGTAGTCGGTCAAGGCCGTGCTGAAGATGATCACCGCCAGCCAGAGGGCGACCAGACCATCCAGCGGGACAAGCCGGGGGAGGTGATAACGGCCAAGCAACCAGCCGTAGGCCCAGACGCATCCGGCAATTCCGAGTGTAGCCCGATCAATCGAGATCGGGAGGGGCCCGATGTCGCGATGCCAGAAAAAGTATCCGGCCACGATGCTCGTAATAAACGAAGTGATCACGAGCCAGGCTGGAACTGCGGCCGGGAGCACCGGACGCGTTCGCAGCAAGACGATTCCCCAAGTCAGCAGGGCCAGGGCAAAGATGAGTGCGAGTAGTGTCATTCGCTTTCAAACTGCCCCGCCGCGCCTTGAACCGAGTCCACTCCCCTGCCCTGAATACATCGGCAACTTGAGCGGGAGCTGCCGGGTGAGTCTCGTTGTCGAATCGATCGCACCGGTTAGGCTGACTTTGGCGGAGCGGATCCCGCCTGAACCGGCGCCTCGCGGGCGGAGCCGCTAGGTGCTCGGCAGGTGTCTGCCTGCCAGAGGTTTGTCAGAGAGGGCTCTCTTCGGGATGCCTCGCCCCAGCGAGGGCTCAGCCCGATTAGATTCAGGCCCAAATCAGCGGACAGTGAATTCGACGGGCGGGTCGAGAACTGCCTGTTTACAGCCGAGCAGGTCGTCGACCAGCAGGTGCACGCGGTACTTTCCTGCGGGAAGTTCGCCAACCGTAAACGGAACATAAAGATAGAAGTCGCGGCGGCGATTGCGAGCGACATCTTCGACGATCGGAAACTCCGCTTGCTGAGCCACCGAACCATCTTCGCGACAGATCACCAAGCTGCTTTTCAGCCGGGTGCAAAAGCCGGAGTGGTTCGCTTCCGGAGTGGCGGTCGAGCAGAAGTTTTCCAGCTCGCAGTAAAGCAGAACTTCCTGACCCGTCCGCAACTCGGTTCCAGGGAATGGCTTGTACTGGCCGAATCCGCGGATTTCGCTGCACAGGGCGCCGCGGGTCACTTTCAGGCTGACCAGAGACTCCAGTTGAACAATCGCAGCGCGGAGATGATCGAGTGTGGCCGACGCCGCCGTGCGCCCCTCGGGGCGGGAGATATCGAGCGCGTCAGGGCGAAGCGTTGCCACCAAGGCAGCGATTTGGTGTTGGCAGGACTTTTGAGCCTGGGTCGCATCCGCTTCTCCCGCAGCCAGTTGCTCGACGCGCTGCGCCAGCAGTTCCAATGCGGTCAACTCACTTGCCAGCTTCGTCCCCAATTCAGTCGCGACGACGAGATCCGCCTGACTGCGGAGAGTCTGTAAGGTCAGCTGCAAACCCGCCAGATTGAGGCTGGAAGCTGCTTCTTCGCCGACCATCATCGGGGAGTCAGCTGACGCGCTGCTGGTCTCTTCGAGCGACTCTTCGGCGGAAGTCAGATTGCCAGTGGATATATCGTCTTCGCCCGGCTCTGCTTTGGCGGCGAGTTTCACGGTGGAATCGCAGAGATCGCCGTCAGGCTTCCGCGCAGAATCGCCCGGGTCAGCAGAACCCGTGGCCCCGCGCGAAGCAGGTCCTGTGGTTGCGGTAGCTGAGGCGCATGAGTCAACAGGCGTGACGATGATCGTTTTGCCTGCGGGGGGCTGGGGAGTTGTCGATACTTCCGCAACCGGTTCGTCGTCAGGTTGAGGCTGGGGGGCCGGCCGCGGAGTCGCTGCCGGGGCCAGTCGCGATTCCTCCGGTTGAAGCGGCCGCACACGCACGGCACTCGAGTAGGTTGCGGTCGAATGTTTGTCTTCAGTCTTCAACTGGTCGGGCAGACTGGTCGGTTCGGGCTGCGTGAGTTGAGGTTGCGGTTGAGGTTGAAATTCGGGCAGCGGTTGAGAGAACTTGAAGCCAGAAGGTCCATTATTTGCTCCATGCGTCACGCCGCAGCTGGCGCAGTAACCGTCGCTGGTGTGTTCGGTTTGTTGCCCTTCGAGCTGGCTTTGAGGAGCTGAATCGGCGAATTGCTGCCGCACCGCTCCTGCGCCTCGGCTCACCGAGTTGTTCGCCGAGTTGTTCGCCGAGTTGTTCGCTGAGTTTTTCGCTGACGGTCTGGCTTGCCGCTCACGGTCGCTTCGGGATGCAACGGCTCCGTTTCCCTGCGCTAGAACCTCGCTGGTCGGCAGGGGTTGCCGCATGCGACTCAGGGAGCCGGGCTGAAATGGTTTGCAGCCACTCGCACCCAACAGGGAGAACAGCAGCAGGCAGATCGCAACGCGAAGTGTTAAAGACATCGGAAATTCACCATCCGGGGTGGGCTGAAGCATCCTGCACGAGACGACCCTTGCAATCAAGTTGGTCGTCACCAGCGCGGCGGATGGTAGAGAAACTGTCGCCCGGCGGCAAGGGCTGCGGAAAAGTGGATGCTAGCGGATGCGATGCTAGCGGATGCAAGGCGAGTTGCTCGCCCCAGAACGAACGCGAGTTGCTCGCCCCAGAATGAACGCGAGTTGCTCGCCCCAGAATGAACGCGAGTTGCTCGCCCCAGAGTGAACGCGAGTTGCTCGCCCCAGAATGAACGCGAGTTGCTCGCCCCAGAA
>JAJTFE010000199.1 GCA_021298375.1 Blastopirellula sp.
TCGGATCTCGCTTCGTCCGGAATCTTGCGCATGAAATCGGACCAGGTTCCGGCATCCTCCGCAACCTCTCCCTCCACCACCGCCCAATAGCGTTTGGTCACCTCGCGCCGCTGGAAAAGCTCCGCCAGCCGGCGCGTCATGTTGCGAGAAAGCCCCAGCAGCATGACCCCGGAAACGGGACGATCCAAACGGTGCGGGACCCCAACATAATTCGACTCGGAGTTCCCCCCAGTCAACTGCTCTTGGCGCCAGCGATACACCCGCAACTCGACACTGTCGATTCCCGGCGGAGCCTGGGTCAGCACTCCCCCCGGCTTGTTGACCGCGATCCAGTTCTCTCGGCGACACAGCAGGTCCTCGGAGCGCAAGCTCGAGTCCCCTGGAAGCGGACTCAGTGACATTGGCTCGGTCATTCCTGCCTCAAGCTCGCGAAGTCCGGACCAAAAATTATTCCGCGGATCGGCGGGCCCGATAAAGCCCCACGTCATCCTTGCCGTCGCCATCCCAGTCGCCAACGACGGGCAAGTCTCCGGCTTTGCCGAACTCAAAGCGGCGGTCTCCCTCATCCACCTGACGATTGCCATTGGTGTCGATCACCCAGGCCCCGTTGCGATAGATTCCGATTTCCTCGACGCCGTCGCCATCAAAGTCGCCGACTACGGGCAAGTCGCCCTCTTCGCCGAACGAGGCGAAAACATCGGCATGATCAAAGCGGCCGTCGCCGTTGACATCCAACCGCCAGGCCCCGCCATCAAACGTGCCGATCGATCGCGTCCCGCTCCCGTTCCAATCTCCAGTCACTGCCTGATGCCGGTACTCGTCGATGCCAAAAACGTGATCGACGATATCGGTCCGCTGTCGGCCAAAAGCAGTCAGCTTCATGGTCCGCGCACCGGAGGCGCTCTCCACAACCAGCGGCGGTACATTCTTCGGATTCGTGTAGGCCAGATTCTCCGGATTAGGCAACCCCGGATCGCGGGCAATCGCCTCCGGATCACCCTGCCACATCGGACCGTAGATTCCGATGTCGTCCTTGCCGTCCCCATCCCAGTCACCTACCACCGGTTGGTCCCCGTCCTTGCCGAGGCGAGCGAGCAAGTCCTGGTCATCCCAGGCGCCGTTGTGATTGAGATCCAGCATCCAATAGCCATCGCGGTAAACAGCAACTTCATCAGCGCCGTCTCCATCGAAATCGCCCGCCAACGGAACTCCGTCCAGCATGCCAAACGAGATATCCTTCTCCAGCTTCTTCAAAGCCTTTTCATCAGTAGTGGAGAACGACCAATCGGCTTCGTCCATGGCAAAGCGATTCCAGTCGTCATTGCGGATAAAGGTCGCCTGCAACCACTCCGTTTGGGCCGAATCCGATTCGCCAATGGCTCGAGGTGTCCCCGCGTTCACCACGCTCAAATGCCAGGTGTAGGGCGAACTCCCACCTCCGACCGAAATGGCTCCGACGATCGCCCGGTCCAACCCGGGGAAACCAGGCAATCCAGCCGAACCACCCAGGCCACCGAGGAACCAACCGCCAAGCTCCGGTCGCGGGCCTCCCGGGTTCCAAGGCGTCACAGGCAGCGGCGGCAAGTAAGGATTCACAGGGTCAGCAATGGCCCTCACCTCGGTGAAATTGTTCTGCACCGAAACCCCGGCCGACTCGACCTTGATGTTCACAATCGAGTCCATCACCTGTGCGGTTGAGAACTGACTCAGAATCGATTCGGGAGCAAGCGAAGCGTCAAACATTGAATTGTAGGCGAACCCAGTGGTCGATCCGACGATGTCGTTGGCGTCGGAATACCCGGTTGGCTGCTCCTGCAGCACGATATAGGACCCCGCCCTCAAACCGGTGAACGAGTAATTCCCCTGGGCATCGGTCAGCACCCAGACGCCTGCGTCCGGATTGTCACCGAGTTGAGGGTACTGACCAGGCAAGACTTCTTTCAACGTCACCGGCCGTGGATTCAACTCGCCGGCCACCGGGTCGACGTAGTAGTACAATCGCATCCGGATGCCCGCGAGCGGCGTATCGATGCCAGCTTGGTAAATTCCATCGCGCTGGCCGCGATAATCACTGGGCAGATTGCCGTCTCTGGTTTTGAAGGCCGGTCCATCCTCCCAAACGCGACCGAAGATTTCGGCGGGCAGTTCCTCGCAGAAGTTGTACTGAACCAGCGTCTCGCCCGAGGCAATCTTGATCGCAGTGATCGTGTTCTGGCCCGAACCGTCACCTGTCCCCGGTCGACCATCCGCTGTGCCGACTGACTGACCAACGTTGAAGAATTTGGAGGGCTGAATCTGACGAACGGTGTACTCGCCGGGGGCAAGATCGGCAAACTCGTATCGCCCATCAGCTCCCGTCTGCGTACTGGCAAGCAATTTGCCCGACTTGTCGAGTAATTCAAGCTTGACGCCCGCCAGCGGCTGGTCACCCTTGGTTGAATCAAACACGCAGTTCCCGTCCTTGTCGACCATCACAAAGCCGGACAGGCTGGCGAGCTTCAGTTCTCCAAAGTTGTACTCCTGACCTGATTGTCCGCCGAGCACGATAATCTTGGAGAATTTGTCGTTCTGGGCTTCACCTACAGCCAATCCGGCAACGAACCCCAGCGACTCTTTGCCGTCGAGATAGCCAGCGGGTTGGGTCTCGACGACGGAGTATTCGCCGTAGTAAAGATTGGCGAAACAATATTTTCCTTGGACGTCCGTCCTCGTTTCGGCAAGCTTGTTGCCCTGCTTGTCAAAAAGTTCAAGCAGAACATTGGCAATCGGCTCCTCACCGGAGTCGATCACACCATTGTTATTGCGATCATGCCAGACGCGGCCGCAGATCTCCGCTGGGAGGTGTTCGCAGAAGTCATAGTTTACCGCCGCTTGCCCGCTGGCAAGTGTGATCCCCGTAAAGCGGTCATTGGCGGACGCGATTCCGCTGCCCACACCGTTCACCTGCCCCAGCATCTCACCGCCATCGAGGTAGCCTGAGGGCTGGACTTCCACAACTGTGTAGACACCGTTCCGCAGGTCCAGAAACTCGTATTTGCCAGTTGCACTGGTCAGCGTTGAGGCGACCAGCTTGCCCGACGAATCAAAAAGCTGAATCGTCACTCCGGCAATCCCCTTGTATCCCGGCTGCCCGAATCGGAGACAGTCGCCGGAAGGCGTCGCCAGGCTGACGTAGCCACTGATCGAGGTCGGCTTCAATTCTCCGAAATTGAATTCGGTTGCTCCCTCATTGGCGCAAACCTTGACTTGAGTAAAGCGATCGTTTTCCGCTTGGCCAGACTGCTGGCCATTGACCAGACCGATCGAGTCCTTGCCGTCGACAAATCCCGAAAGGGGATTCGCCCCGGGTGGGTAATTGCTGACTTCGAAGATTTCGTACAAGCCCGGAGGGAGGCTATCAATCGAATAAGTGCCATCCGCCTTGGTTTGAATCACCAACGGCAGATTTTGCCCTGCAAAGGGATCGGGCCGCGTGCTGTCCGCCGAACCCAACCGCGTCACACGAATCGAGACGTTGGCTATTCCTTCTTCCCCGGCATCGACTTTTCCATTGTCGTTGCGGTCATGCCAAACTCGACCTGCCAATGAGATCGGTCGCACTTCCACAAAGTCGTAATCGGTCGCGACATACCCGCCGAGCGCGATATTGATCCCGGCGATAATGTTGGCATTACCTTGCGCATCGTCCTGTACGGTTCCGGAGGTAGCTCCGTTTACCTTACCCGCTGAAGCGGACACATCGAGGAAGCCGTTCGGCTGGTTTTGCACGACCCGGTAGGTGCCGGGCAGTAAATTCAGGCTTTGCCCAAACTCATAAGCTCCATTGGCGCCGGTCGTCGTTTTGGCAGCCCATTCGTACTTCTGAGTCGCCGTGTTGAGGCGTTCCAGGTTGAGCTCCACCCCGCCGATGCCGAGTAATTGCCCCTTGGGACCGCAGGCAATGCTCGGATCGCTGTAGACATTTCCCCGCAACACGACCGGCTTGGGAATCAGGTCAAAGGCCGCAATCGAGGCCGCGGAACGATCGGATTGTCCTTGATCGTTGTCGCTGCGCAGTTGCAGTGTCGCACCACCGGCTTGACTCCCTGCGGCCAGAAGATTGTCGTAGTAGTCGTAAAAGGTTCCCGAAGTCTGGGTCTGGAGGAAGTTGTTTTCCAGCAGTTTTGTGGCCGTCACCGTCTTGGCGGCAAACGTGTAGTGAGCATCAACAAACGTTGCCTCGAACCGAGACTTTTCGAATTCGACCCCCGACGCGATCTTGTCGATCAGCTGGCCCTCGACCTCGTCGACGTCAATCGTAAATGCCAACTTGTCTCCCGCCTGGAAGTTCGCCACGTTCACGATCAGGCTCAAGCCATCCGGGCTGACCTGCACACCCGTGACATCATTGGCCGTGATCCCGGAGCTTCGGGAGGCATCGAAGAGAAACGGATGGAATCCAGCGGTCCCGGGACCTCCGGCGGCCACGTCGAAGAGCATGTCCCCGTCGCTGACGCTCCCGCTCCCATCCTTGTCGCCAAAAATCCGAAACTGGGTCAACTGGGTCGTCGCGCTGCCGCCCACATAGGTGACTTCAAAGTTGTCAGGAGTCGTGTCCTGTCCGATGTCGCCCTCGTGATAAGTCACCCCAATCACGACAGGATTGACGGCGAGGACTTTCCGGGGTTCGAGCAACTCAAAGTGGCAACGCCGCTCCAGCGCCGCACTGCTCGAGAGTGCAGGTTTAACCTTTGGCTTGCCCGGTTGACCCCAACTGATGATTCGCTTGACCAGACCCAACTGAGTATCCTCCCTGAACAAGTACTCGCTCGATTGCCGGCAATTTTCCGGACGGGGCACTGCCCCTTCACGCGAGCAACTTCCTTGAATTTTTGGTTCCGAACGCCTATCGAATCCGCGGACTCCAGCTGTTATCCTCCCGCTGGTTCGCAGGATTGGTCAGCTGCCCGACCTTGGCCGTCCGTTGCCAAATCCGAATCTGTGTGTCGTAACTTCCGCTGACCAGTAACTGCTGTCCGCTGCTCAGGCAGCTGACCGTGCCGGTGTGCCCCTTGAGGCTTCCCAGCGATTTCCGTGTTTCAAGATCCCAAATCGCAATCCGGTTATCGCTCCCGCTGGTCGCACACGTCTGATCATCCAGCAAGGTGACGGCAAACAACTTGGAAGCCTGGCGGGGCAATTGCTGACTCAGGGCTGGTTGAAAAGGGTCCGTTAAGGCCACGACCTGGTCGTCCCCGCAACTCAGGATCTGGCGTCGAGAATTGAATTGCAGCGAGCGAATTCGCTGCTGATGTACCTTGAATTCCGCGGCGGGCTTGCCGCTGGCCGCCTCCCAGACCCGAACTGTGCCACAGCGGCCACCCGCTGCCACCAGTTCACCGTCCCGGGAATAGGCCACTGCCCGCATGTCTTCACACGGGCACTCCAACCGGCGACGCTCCTGCCGGTTGACCATGTCGTAGATAAACAATGTGCTGCTGAAACCAACGCTCGCCAGCGAATCCCCTCCCGGCGAGAAGGCCAGCCCAAAAATGGCGTTTGGCTGTTGTTGTAATGTTCCCCGGAACTTCCGGGAAACCAAGTCATAGATACTGACCAAGTGGTCGTCGCCGACAACTGCCAGCAAACTCTCGTCGTGCGCTAAACAAACCCCGGTGACCACGGGAGCCCGCCGCTTGAGCGATGCGGGCGGAGTTTGAACCACCTCGCAGGCCCAATTCAAATCCCGCTGTTCATCGCCTTCGCTGGCTCCCCAAGCGGCGGTACCACTCATACCGGCGACGATACAAGCCGCAATAAACTCCCGACGCTGAACCATGTTGACTTCCCTGAGCGCGCCTTTACCGGACACTGATTGCCAAGGGGCTCGCGACGAATCCCCCGCACGACGGTTGGTGAGGACCAGTCCTGATTTCCCAGGACCTTTGGGGAAACCAGCTTCCAATCCACCGCGCAGCAGACATCGCACCGTCTCTCTTGTTATCGGCCCTGCCGCTCGGCGGGCACGAATCTTTTCGCATCGACACCGGCTCAAGAATCGTGCTCGGACTGCCACCGACTTGAAAAACGACCCTCGCCAGAAAAGACAGGCAAGTCAGGCAAACTTTGAGGCCCGCGAGTTGCCGCCCCTGTCCTGCGAGCCTCAAACCGCTCAACTCCGCGTTACGAGAACTGGGAGGCCGTGAAACAAAGGGCCGTGGAACGGCGACGGGATGTCCCGGAATCAAACGCTGCCTCTCCCCACGCGGCGGTGCGCGTCTTCCCCTCGAGACCAGGTTCCGTCCTGCGACCTGACAGTCCAGTCCGTCAATGCTGGAGTGGCCCCGCGCAACAACTTCAGCACTCGACCGTACCGCGACCAGGTTTACAGCCAGCGGGGGAAGGGGCCAAGCCAGGCGTCTTCTCCTCGCAGCCAGAAAACGATTCCTCTCGGACTCGGAGGAAAGGACAAGAGCGACCTGCCCCGGGGAAGCTTATTCCTCGTCGCCCCGCAGTTTGGCCAGAATGCTGTAATCTTCCAGAGTGCTGGTGTCCTGGGAGATCTCAGTTTTGCCGCTGGCAATATCGCGGAGCAAGCGCCGCATGATCTTGCCGCTTCTGGTCTTGGGCAGGGCATGAGTTATCCGAATCTCATCGGGAACCGCCAAGGCCCCAATCTCCTTTCGCACGTGAAGCTTCAACGCCTCGCGCAGTCCCGGTGCGGGCTCCGAACTGCGAATGGTGACAAAGACAGCGATCCCCTGTCCCTTAATCTCATCGGGCTTTCCAACGGCCGCGGCCTCGGCCACGTCCGGATGAGAAACGAGCGCGCTTTCGATCTCGATCGTGCTCAGCCGATGCCCGGCGACATTGATCACATCGTCGATGCGGCCCATGATCCAGTAGTAGCCATCGTCATCAATTCGAGCATTATCCCCGGTCAGATACTTGCCCGGAACCTTGCTCCAGTACTGCTCGACAAATCGGCGATCATCGCCCCAAATGCCGCGCAGCATTCCCGGCCACGGTTCGGCAATGCAGAGCATCCCGCCCTGATTGCGCTCGACTTCCTGCAACGATTCATCCACGATCGAGGGCACGATTCCTGGCAGGGGCAAAGTACAACTGCCTGGCTTGGTCGGCGTACAACCAGGCAATGGGGACATCATGATCCCACCTGTCTCAGTCTGCCACCAAGTATCGACAATCGGACACCGCTCTCCGCCAATCAAGCGGTGGTACCACATCCAGGCCTCCGGGTTGATCCCCTCGCCGACAGTGCCGAGTAAACGCAGGCTCGAGAGATCGTGTTTCAGCACATGCTGGTCACCCCACTTGATAAACGCCCGAATCGCGGTCGGAGCCGTGTAGAGGATCGTGGGGCGATGCCGCTCAATAATGTCCCAAAAACGATCTTCGGCGGGAAAATTCGGCGCCCCCTCGTAAATCAGGACAGTGGCGCCGTTAGACAGCGGACCATAGACAATGTAGCTGTGGCCCGTGATCCAGCCGCAATCGGCCGTACACCAGAAAATATCCTCTTCGCGCCAATCAAAGACCCACTGAAATGTCTTCTTGACCCAGAGGTTGTAACCGGCGGTCGTATGCCGGATTCCCTTGGGCTTACCGGTGGAGCCGCTGGTATACAGAATGAAGCTGGTAGTTTCACTGTCCAGCGGGGTCGCCGGACAATCACTGCTCGCGCGGTCCATCAATTCATGCCACCAATGATCGCGTCCCGGAACCATCGGACAATCACCGCCCATTCGGCGGAGCACGACGCAGTGCTGCACGGTCGGCGATTTGTGCAGTGCCACATCGACCGTTTCTTTCAGCGGCAGAACTTTTCCCCGTCGCCACAAGCCGTCCGCCGTAATCTGCAATTTCGCCCGCGCATCTTGATTCCGGTCGGCAATCGCCTCCGCGCTGAAACCGGCAAAAATAACGCTGTGGATCGCCCCGACCCGAACGCAGGCCAGCATCGCGATGACCAACTCAGGAGTCATCGGCATGTAAATCGAAACCACATCCCCAACGCCGATCCCGAGAGACTTCAGCACATTGGCGAAGCGACAGACCTGGTGATGCAATTCAGCGTAGGAAAGCTGCCGCGTCTCACCCGGTTCCCCCTCCCAAATCAGAGCGGTCCGTTCCCCCAGCCCCTTCATCAAGTGAGCGTCGAGGCAGTTATAAGAAAGATTAGTCTGGCCTCCCTCGAACCAACTGACCGTGTCACCATGCCGGGAAAATACGGTGTCAAACGGGCGGAACCAGTGCAACTCGGCGTAGGCCTGCTCGCGCCAGAACTCGTCGCGATGGTCGCGGGCCCGCGCGTAAAGCCGCTGGTATTCCTCGAGTGAGCCGATCCTGGCCCGCTTGGCGAACTCGGCAGGCGGCGGGAACTTCCGATTTTCCCGCATCACGTTGTCAATGTGCCCAGCGGCGTCATTGTGCCCAGCATCAATGTG
>JAJTFE010000005.1:0-57337 GCA_021298375.1 Blastopirellula sp.
ACTTTGGCCTGCCTGATCATTTGCTGTACACCATGGCGGGAATTGAGATCATCGCCACTATCATCAGCATCGTGACCGCCATTATGCTGCTGGTGGCGATCTTCAAGCTTGCCGCCAACCTCTATCCCGGGACCAAATCGAAATTCCTGCACTTGGTTCTGTTCTTCATTCCACTGGGCGTGCTCTTTTCACTGCTCAGCCTCGACCGGGCTGCGCGAACTCAACTGCGGGCGGCCGGATACACAGTCGGTTTGATGGGTGTCAAAAGTTCACCCTGAGCGGGCGGCTCACCCCACTTGCCTTGCGAACTCCCGGTTGTCTTCGGAGGCTCCCGGTTACCTTCCGAGTCTGAAGCGTGGGAATTCTCAAATCCCGGAGTTTTGGCAGGCAATCGCAGATCGGTCCAGACTACCGACGACTTGGGGACCGTCAAATCAAGAGCGGAGCCGAACGTGAGTATCTCAGCCCAAATGGGACTGGGCGAAGCCGAAAGGACTGGGCGACTCGGAAAGGACTGGGCGACTCGGAAAGGACTGGGGGACGCGGGGGCTGAGGCGATCGCGACCGGCAGGTTCTCCTTGAACGCTTCGCGGTCTATTTAAACTCTGCAGCGATCAGCGTGATATTCTGTCCGCCAAAGCCAAAGCTGTTGTTGAGCGCGTAGCGAACGTTGGCTTCGCGCGCGACGTTCGGCACGTAATCCAGGTCGCAGTCAGGGTCAGGATTTTCGTAATTGATCGTCGGCGGCAGCAGTTTGTCGCGGATGGCGAGGAGACAGACGATCAATTCAGTCGCCCCCGCGGCGGCAATCAAGTGCCCCATCATGCTCTTGGTGCTGGAGACAGGAACCTGCATCGCGTGGCTCCCGAAGACTTCTTTGCAGGCTCGGGTTTCCACGCGGTCGTTGACCGAAGTGCTGGTTCCGTGGGCGTTGACGTAGTTGATTTGTTCCGGGTTGAGCCCGGCATCCGCCAATGCTGCTCGCATGCAGCCGATGGCGCCGCGCCCCTCAGGGTGGATGTCGGTGATCCGGTAGGCGTCGGCGGTTGAGCCGTAGCCGACGATTTCGCCCCAGATGTGGGCTCCGCGGCGTTTGGCGTGTTCGAGGTCCTCGAGCACGACCATGGCGGCCCCTTCGCCCAGCACGAATCCGTCGCGAAGTCGGTCAAACGGTCGCGAGGCCCGCGTCGGATTCTCATTGTTTTCGGAAAGGGCCGTGAGCAGGTTGAACCCGGTCACTCCAAACGGATGAATCATGCTGTGGGTTCCTCCGGAAAGCATGACATCCGCTTCGCCGCGACGAATGATTTCAGTCGCTTCGCCGACCGCCTGGCTGCTGGCTGCGCAAGCCGTGAGGCAGTTGGCATTTGGTCCTTGGGCGTCAAACATGGCTGCCAGGTGCCCGGGGGGCATGTTCGGTTCCTGTTCCAACTCAGCCAGCGGGTTGAGGGTTTCCAAACCGCGGCGAGTGAACTTCACCAGATCGAGCTGGCCCTGCTCATCGAGCGAGTCGGCCATCATCATGGCAAAGGTCTGGAAGTCCTGATTCCCTTCACCGCTGCCAAGGTAGACGCCGAACCGGCGCCGGTCCTGAATGCTGTCCAGTACCCCGGAACTGCGGATCGCCTGAATCGCTGCTCCGGCTGCGAAGCGGGTATGTCGGCCGCGATGCTTCCAAACGGCGGCGCTCTCGCCCTGTTGGGTGATATCCCAGTTTTTGATTTCAGCAGAGATCCTGGTGCGGAAATTGGTCGCGTCAAAAATCGTGGTGTAGCCAACTCCGGACTTGCTCTGCTTCAAGCCGGCCCACATTGTTTCGACGTCATTGCCCATCGGGTTAATCACCCCGACGCCTGTGACCACTACGCGACGTCTCATGAATTTCCGACCTTTCTCACTGATTCACTTTTACACAGGCTGCGCTGCAGCACGCGAACTCGTTTGACTGGAGTATCAGAGTCACACCCTATCCGAGTTACACCGCATCAAGGTTATCAGCAGCCGGGCGGATTGACTCCGCGGCCGCAGCAGTTGGCTCGGCGTTTCCATCGTGGCGAGGGATTCACCAAGCTCAGGGAATTGGCGATGCGAGCAGGATTTGCTCCGCCTCAAGCATGTGCTCGGGAATTCGAACTTGCTCACCAGTTTCCGTCACGGCCACATCGAACAGCTTGAGCAGTCGCAGCATCCGCAAAAAAGCAGCCGGCTCAAACTGCTCGACTTTGGCAAACTTGTCATCGTCCAGGAACGCAAACATCAATTCCATATCGCAAAACAGTTTGCCGTCCCGCTCAATTCGACCATTGACGAACGCCCCGTTGGGCTGAAGGTTCGTGATTTCCGCAAGGAAGTCGAGCCGTTGCCCCGGACGCGGAACGTCCGCGAACTTGCAATGACTGATTTTGGCCAAGACCACCCGTTCCCGAAAATCGCTGAGTTGCCCGATCAGCAGTCCGCCTGTTTGAGCCATGCCTTCGATCACGACGGACGATGGCAGGCAGGGGTAGCCGGGACAGTACTCGTCGACTGCTTCCTCCGAGAGGCTGACGCATTTCACAGCCCGGGCATATTTGCCGCTGACAAACTCGGTAAATCGGTCGATCCAAAACCAACGCATAACTTGCCCCGACGCGACTCGGTTTTTCCGGGCCGACAGTCTCTCCTCAGCTTCGATTGCGTGTCGGTCCCGCCTTGGAGAGGAGTTTGGTCCTCGCAAAGTCCGGCACGCGGGTCTTCCCTCAACGGGACTTGAACGCGCTGCCTGCGGCCTGGAGTTCCCCCGAGGCCGGCAAGCTTGCAATCCCTAGCCACCCACCTTCATGGAGACGTAGTTACACAAGTCCTGAACGGTCAGCAGGTTGTTGAATTCCTGAACAACCGGGTTCTTTTCAAACTTGGTCAAGTCGGCAAACGGCATTCGCTGCTTGAGCGCCGCCAGGCCATCGGTCGTCATTCGGCCGCCCTGGACGTATTGGGAATTCGTCAGAATGTCTTCAGGGTAAAGGTCTTCCCGCTTGAACTGGAAACCGAAGGCCTTCTCCAGTTTGAAAATGATGTCCAAAAAATCGATCGACTCGGCGCCCAGATCGCCAACCATAGTCGCGCCGGGTTGTACTTCGTCATCGTCCACCCCCAGAGCGTCTACCAGCGCCTCCCGCACTTTGGCGAAAACTTCGTCTTGATTGGGCATTCCCTTCTTACTCCTTTTTCAATGGTCAGTTTTTATCAATCGTATGGTCAGTTTTTAACAATCACACGGTCAGTTTTTAACAATCAGATAGTGTGCAAAAATCCGGTTTGCTGCGGGTCAGTTCGCCGGGGCGGTCGCGGGATTCGCCGAAGGCAGCGCGGTCGACACCAATGGGTTGAATAGTAAACGGTATTTTCTCTTAAACTCGCGAACCAAATACTGGTCGGTCGCCGTGCTGGCCGCACCTCGATCAGCCAAGTTGTACTTTTCGACCAGAATCCAACCGGAAACGGCGGTTCGGTCATCGATGGTCCCTTCGACCTTGAGCTTCACCTGACTGCCCTGCTCAGAGTGCCACTTGGCAGTCACGACCAGCTGGTCACCAGGCTGCACGAAGCCCTGGAATTTGAGGTTCCGAGCCTCGACCAAACTGACCATGGAGTGCTTGAATTCGTCTGTCGTCCGCACAAGGCAGGCTGCCGCCTGAAAAATGGCCTCCAACATCAAAACCCCAGGCATCACGGGGAAGCGGGGGAAATGGTCCTGCAGGTATTCCTCGGACAGGGCGAGACCCTTGACTGCCCGGACTGAGTCACCAGGGGTCAACGACAAAATCCGGTCAATCTGGGCAAATCGCATGTTCAGTCGCGCAGGCAAACAACATCACCGCGTGCTGCGGGCATTCAGTCCACAGACTCGGCGCTCATTCAGGTTTCTAGGAGTGCTAACTATAACATTTGCCCCATTTTGCCTCAACAACAGCTTTCCCCGCTTGCGCCCCGTTTTTCCCAGCCGTTGGGAGGCACCGGGAGGTTGAATTCGCTTCCGGGCACCATTTGCAGGGAGTGGCTCAAGGTCTATTTCAGCCCCCGGCTCCATGGTAAAGTTGTGGCCATGCGCAAAGGAATCGCCGTATCCCCCGGAGTCGCCATCGGCACCGCTTACGTGATTCGCGAGATTTTCGTGAATCCCAACACCAAGCGGCTGGAAGGCTCCGAAATCACCGCCGAACTGGCCAGCTACGAGACGGCCCGCGACAAGACAGCGGCCGATCTCCGCAGCCTGGAGAAGAAGGTTGCTGCCCAAGTCGGTCGCGAACAGGCGAACATTTTCGCGATTCACCAGCAGATCCTGCGGGATGGAGCGTTCACCAACAAGATCCGCAACTGGATTGTTCAGGAACAACTGACGGCCGACGCCGCTCTGCACCGCCTTCTCGGCGAATACACCGCCCTGTTTGCCAAAACCCGCGACGAATACATCCGCCAACGTCTGGATGACATCCGCGATGTGATTGTGAGAATCTGCAGCCACCTGCTCGACGTGGCCAAGCTCGACCAGAACTCGCTCAAAGGTCCCCTGATTGTCGTGGCCGATGAACTTCTGCCGTCCCAAGCCGTGGCCCTGGGCGAAATCGAGGTACGTGGCATCGTGACTCAGGCCGGCAGTCAGACCAGTCACGCGGCCATCATCGCCCGCAGCCGGGGCATCCCGGCAGTCTCGGGGGTGAAAGGAATCATCCGAGCGGTCAAAACGGGAGACACGATCGTCGTCGATGGTCGCGATGGCCATGTCGAGGTCAACCCGAACCCCGAAACCCTGGCGGCCTTCCGCAAGCTGGAACGGGAATTTTTTCACCTCAAAGATCAACTCGCTGAAAATCGCGACCTCCCCGCCCTCACTGCCGATGGCACGGAACTGCGCCTGCAGGCCAACATTAACGGTGTCAACGATGCTGCCGCGGCGCACGCCATGGGCGCCTCGGGAGTCGGGCTGTACCGGACCGAGTATCTGTACCTGACCCACTCCGATGTGCCGGACGAAGACGAGCAGTACCGGACCTATCGCGAGATTATCAACTCCAGCCCCAACCACAACGTCACCGTCAGAACACTCGATATCGGCGGCGACAAGACGGTCTCTTATCTCGGTCACGACCACCAGGAAGCAAACCCTTTCATGGGTTGGCGAAGCATTCGAATTTCGTTTGAGCATCCCGAGTTCTTCAACACTCAAATCCGGGCGATCCTCCGCGCCGCAGCCGACTTTCCCAACGGCAATGTCCGAATCATGTTCCCGATGGTGACCACCGTGGAAGAGATTCGGAAGCTGCGAGCCTTTGTCCGCAAAGCCTACAAGGCCCTTTTGGCCCAAAAGCTGAAAGTGCGAGAGATTCCCCTGGGGATGATGCTCGAAGTCCCCGCTGCGGCAATCTCCATCGACAACATGCTGGAACTGGTCGACTTCGTTTCCATCGGCTCGAATGACCTGGTCCAATACCTGATGGCGGCCGATCGCGACAATCCCAAGGTCAGCCACCTTTGCGAACCGCTCGCCCCACCAGTCCTGACCCTGCTGCATAACGTGATTGGCGCCTGCAATCGGGCCAACGTTCCGGTCACGCTCTGCGGTGAAATGGCTGGACATCCCAAGGCGTTTCTCCTGCTTCTGGGGATGGGCCTGCGGCGGTTCAGCATGAGCCCCGCCTTCATTCCCTCGATTAAGCAACTGGCCAGCCAGGTCACCATCGCCGAATCAGAGCAGATCCTGCAGTCCGCCCTGAAGCTCAAAGAAACAGCCCAAGTCAAGAAGTACATGGCCCGGCAAGTGGAACAGCTCGCTCCCAATCTGGCACTGCTGGATATCTGAACCGCTGGCCATCTGAACCGCTGAGGCTACTGAAATTTCGCGGCCGGGGCTGCGGCCAGTTTTGAGCCTAATCGCCCGCAGTAGCCCAGCCCTCACCACCCAACCTGGCTCTTCCGCGCCTTCCGGTATCGGGCTTTTTTTGATGCCCCGCCGAAGCCGCAAAGTCTTTCGGCGGACTTCCACTTCAAATTGTTGATTTCTGTCAACTCCAACCGTATTCTACCCAATTGGAAGTACCCTCTTACCTTTTGCCTGTTCGTCACGCGAGCGAGCCATGCCCTCTGTTCCCCCCTATCGCAATCCAGCCCAATTCAAAAAGCAAAAACAGAACAGCTCTTTACCAACCGGCGCGATTATCGGCGGTTTGCTCGGCATTTTGCTGCTGGGTGGTGGAGGCGCAGCCGCCTGGTTCCTCTTCCGCTCAGCACCTGAGAAGCAACGCGCGGAAGTCGCCAACGAGGTCGCCTCCACAGCGGAATCAACTACTCCATTCAAAGACGAGCCCGCTGCAGCCGCCAATGCCAGCGCCGCTCCACCGAAGAACCTTGGTTCGGATCACGCGGCAAGCTCAAGCGGCAAACCGAGCCCCTTTGAAAAACCGGGGACCGCGGAGCAGCTTCGCGCCCAGGTTAACGCGGCCTCAAAAGGTGGTCTCGGGCCACTGCCAGCTCAACTCAAATCAGCGGGAATGCAACGCCTCTCGGATTCGGCTTCGGCAAGTCTTCAGTACCGGCTCCAGCCCAACGTTGATTATGGCGTCAGCTTTTCTGTTGAGTTGATTACGCCGACGGGAACCCAGGTAACAAAGGGGCGCACCGTTTATCGGCTGGTCGATGAAAACCCGCAGACGCTTCTGAACAGCAACGCCGGTGCGCTGGAGGAGGATTACGAGGCGGGGAACTCGACTGGAACCGGGTTTGCCATTCATCCCGATGGGCTGTTGGTGACCTGTGCTCATGTCGTCGAGGACGCTCATCAGCTGAGTGTGGTGATCAATGGCCGAGATATTCCCGGTCAGGTTGTGGCAATCGATTCGCAAAACGACTTGGCTCTGGTCCGAATTGAATATGAATTCAAGCAGATCATCGGCCTGAATGATGAATTGCCTGAATTGGGAGTGACTTGCCGGGCGATTGGCTTTCCGCTGGCCGGCGACATGCTGGGGGAGAAAGTCAAGATGTCAACCGGCACGATTGTCGGCGACGACATTCGAATGAATGAACGCCGTTTGCAAATCGACGCAACCGTCAATCCCGGGAACAGCGGTGGACCGGTGGTCGGTGACCATGGCGAACTTTTCGGCGTGGCCGACTCGATCATGGTCATGGAGCAGACGCAGGATGTTTCATTTGCAGTTCCGGTGGATGTCGTCGCCCGGATGCTGCAGCGGGCTCGAGCGCCGTATGCAACCAGTCATTTCGGGAAAGACGTCAACGACCCTCGGGTGGTCAAGACTTACAAGGATGCCACCAACTGCGCTTTTCTGATCAGGGTCAACAACAAGGCCAAAGGCCCCGAGCCCAAAGACTTGATGGTACTCTCATTCGACTGCGCAATGGACGGCAATGGTTCGAAGCAATCACTGCAGCAGGGCCGTGTCGTCATCGACCGCTCGGGAAGGGTGTACTTCAGTTCGAATTCCCCCTCATTGCCGATGTTTCTCAACCGGGCCGGAACCATCGGTTTTGACCGTTATCCGGATGGACCCCAGACAAGTTGGAAATCGATCGATGCCTCCATGGTATCGGTCAACATTCCGAATCGGGGCAATCAAGCCGATGACAACCCCTTTGGAATGCTCGGCACCGATGTCTTTTCCCCTGGCTTTCGCCGACCGGGCGGGGGGCTACCCGTCCCACCTTCTCGCCCTCCCGGCCCAGCGAGCGAAGTGCCTCAAGAAATGCTGGTCATGAAGATTCAGGCCTGCAAACTCGAAGGCGATCGCGACTCGACGACTGAATTCGCCCTGATCGGCGCAGACCCCCTCCAGTCTGCGCCTCAACTGGTGGTCAATGGCAAAGGCAAGTCGACACTAGATCCCCAATCGGGTTTCGCAAAAATGGCAACCATGAGCGGCGACTTCACCAGTGCCCTGGGAGGCCGCAGTCAGCGGGGACGACTGCGGATGACCTACGGCTATATGACCGAGGCTGAAATGAAAGCCGAAGAAGCCGCGGAAGCCGCACGACAACGGGAACTCGAAGCGAAAGCCAAAGCCGAGGCGGAGGCCCGCCGAATCGCCGCTGAAAAGGCGGAAGCCGAGCGACTCAAAAAATTGTCGGAAGAGGTCAAGCGACGAGACACCAAATTGACCAAGTCGCTCGACCAATTCGATCCTGACAAGTAAACGCCGCTTCCCCCTCCTCGCGACTTTCGGACCGCGACGCCAACTCAACTTGCCTTCTTGGGACACCAATCCATGCTCCCGTTCAAAGCCTACCGAACTGGTCTCGCCTCAGTCTTCATCCTGCTGTTTGCCGGAAACCCTGGACCCGCCACTGCGCAGTACTCCGGCCCTCCGAAAATCGTTCAGCGGGAACGCAACGACTTTGTTGGCGCGAAATGGGCTTTGGCCCGGCGCGGGAACCTGCTGATTACCTCCTCCCGCGAGGGTACCGAGGCCCATGTCTGGAGCGGCGGCAAATTCAACTCTGTCAACCGGAGTATCGACAAGCCAGCCAACGATTTCGTTCACTTCGCCAGCGAGGCCGACTTGCTGCTGATCGGTTCCTCCGCCGGAATCGCCCAACATCAGCGACTGATGAAGGGCAAGGCACCTTTGCCGGGACTAACTCCACCTGCCGATGCGATGTTTCCGGGGGATGTCCCCGAGTCGATGAGAAAGTCGATGGAAAAGGCTCTCAAGTCGCGCCCCTCGGCGAAAAAGGACCCGCTCGAACTCCGGATGTTTGCCAACCCCGATAAGACGACACTCCGCCGATTCGGCTCAATTGAACTGCAGCCGACAACAAATTGGCTGACCGTCGCAGGAGACGCAACGAAAGTCGTCTTGTATGACGGCGGAGCGAATACTCTGGAAATCGTCCGTGTCGCAGAGGGCTTCAATACACCATCCCAGCGCTGGAAGGATGTGCTCTATCCAACGCAACTTCACGACATGACCCTTTCTGCCAAAGGAGGGCATTTGTTGGTGGCTCAGGAGTTGCGGCTCTCCCTGATCGATACTGATTCGGGAACACTGATTCAAGCCATGCCGATTCCGGAGAACTGGCGACAACTGCGATTCTCCTACGGCGGAAGGTATCTCGTTGCCAAGCAAATTTCCGAAGACCAAGTTTCCGAAAACAAGGCTACGGCGATCGTCATGGAGGTCACCTCTGGCCGTATTCTCGAATTCCCAATCGACGCTGCTGACCTGGTGCACGTGACGCCCGACGGCCAATGGCTGGTTCGAATCAACTCCAGCGAACTGGAGTTTACGAAACTGGCCAACCGGAATGAGAAGTACTCCGAACTGCTGCACGATGATTGCAATCGGAATTGCGATATCGTGTTTGCCGCGGATGCCGGAAGGGCTGTCATTTGGTCCGACGAACCGGCTCGAATCTATGTCGCCCAGTTCCCCTTCAACTCCAAGTGATGCCCTTTGGTGCAGGCCCATCACTTTTTCAAGCCTTGCTCAACTCCCTGGTTTGCTGCCGGAATATGTGCCCCCGGAGTCCCCGGTCGGCTCCATCCATTTTGCCCGAGCCATTTTGCCGGGGCCGTGTAGAATGGCAGACAGAACGAAAACCGCTGCGCCCCATCAATTGGACCTCAACTCCATGGGGGCAGACCACGCCCCCGCTCACTTCCGAGATCTCAAATGTTCTTTCCGATCAGCGATGACGACCGGCATATTGACTCGCCCGCCTGGGTTACCTGGACTTTGCTCGCCCTCAACATTCTGCTGTTTCTTGTCCAAGTCTCCAATCCGGACTTCACGTATGGCTGGAGCGTGATTCCCAAAGAGATCACCACGGGAGTGGACATCACGACGCCGCAATCGGTTTCGATTCCCGGGGAAGGGACGGTCGAGATTCCGCAAGCTCCCGGGCCGCCGATTATCTGGCTGACACTGCTCAGTTCGATGTTCATGCATGGCGGCATCGGTCACCTCGCCGGGAACATGCTCTACCTGTGGATCTTCGGCAACAATGTCGAGCACCGCTTCGGGCATCTCTGGTTTCTGATTTTCTATCTCGCCGCCGGTCTGGTCGGGAGCATCGCCCAAGTGCTGCTGATCCCCGAAAGCATAATCCCCAACCTCGGCGCCTCCGGCGCCATCGCCGGCGTGATGGGCGCCTACCTCGTGCTCTTTCCTCGCAACCGCGTCAACGCCGTCTTCCTTTACCACATCGTCGCGGTCCCCGCGCTGGTCGTGCTGGGGATGTGGATCGTGATGCAACTGTTCAGCACCGTCGGCTCGATTGCCTCCACGTCCGTGGAAAGCGGCGGCGTGGCCTACCTGGCGCACGTCGGAGGCTTTCTCGCCGGCGTGCTCGCCGCCCTCCCCTACCGGCTCAGCCTGCAAGCCGAACCCGACTCGATGCTGCGGCGGCAGTATGCCCGCGACCCGGATGCCAAGAGGTTGTGGTAAACGAGGGTTCGCAAGCCGCTCCCTCGGCAGGACCGCGGACCCAAGAAAACTCAAAACTGCACAGCGCTGTCCAAATTGGTTCGTGCTTCTGTAGCCCAACAAAAAAAGGAGAGGACGAGTAATCACTCGCCCTCTCCACTGAACTTGTTATTCTGTCCAGACTGACGGCACGGCAAGACTACAGCCTGCAACGCTGAACCAAATCTGCCGCGGCCGAATCAGGCAATCGCGCCGCGGTGCCGGTCGAGCATCGCCTGGAGTTGGCTCTTGGGAACCGCACCCAAGACCGAGTCCACCACTTTCCCATCCTTGAACACGGCGATGAACGGAATGCTCTGGACGTTGTAACGCATCGCCAAGTCCTGATTGGAGTCGACGTCGACTTTGCCAATCTTCAGGTCGCTGTTTTCACGAGCCAACTCGTCAATCACGGGTCCGATTCGCTTGCAGGGGCCACACCAAGCTGCCCAGAAATCGACCAACACGGGGCCATTGGCCTGCAACACTTCGGACTGGAAATTCGAGCTGTTAAACTCCAAAGCCATTTCACTTTCTCCCAATTCGTTTGTCTCCCCGCTGCGGGGATGAATCTCGTCGTTGAATCACTGCCGGGCTCACATCCGGCCAGCAGCCAAACTGCCAACTTGCTGTGAGCGACCACTGAGCATCGCAAGTGACGTTCCGAATTATCGGCCGACCGGGGAATTCCTGCAATCACCGGGGCAAAACGGCTCAATTCCCGCCAATTCACGGGCGTTAACAACAGCGGACAGTTGTTTGGCGGCCCCTCTCTGCCCTGCGGTTCCCGGAATTAGCCTGCCAATCTGACGGGCCTGAACGCAGAGCTCAAACTCCAACCGGCCTCCTAGACGGCTTCCTTGGGAGCACTCGTTCGGCTGCGTTGGCGTTGGCGTTCGCTTGCGACCGACCATCGCCCGCTCCGGGAAACAAGCCTGGGCCCCAGCTCCTGACTCGGCGGTCACATCGCAAATCCCTGAGCCACTTCGGCGGGAGCGACCTCGTAAGCAAACGGCTCCATGGAGCTTCCCGCCCGGCCTTGGCTGAGGCTGCGCATCGCATTGGAATACCCGAACAACTCGGCCAGCGGTGTCTGCGACTCGATGACCGTGATCCCATTGAACGACTCGGTCTTGGAAATCCTGCCGCGACGCTGGGCAATGTCCCCGACAAATTCGCCGTAGAAGTCGTCCGGTGTCGTGATGGTCAATTTCATGACCGGTTCCAACAGGACTGGGTCTGCCGATGTCAGCGCCTGCTCGAAAGCCTGTGCGGCGGCAATTGTCATCGCGATTGGCGTGGTCTGTTCGTTGACCTCGGCACCGGTGATCGTGACCCGAATCTTGGTCAGCGGGAAGCTGCCGATCGGACCGCCGCCCTGGCCCCGGGCCCGCAACTCATCCATGACCGCTTGGTGCCATTCCGGGGTCAAAAGCTCTGGTGGCAAGCGATTGAATATCTGCAATTGCTGGTCGCTGTTTGGATTGGGCTCGACCTTCAGCGTCAGTTTCGCAAACAACTGCTGCCCATTGACCAGGCGATGGCACTCGCCTGTCACCTCCACCTGGCGGCTGATCGTCTCGCGGTAAGACACCCGGGGCTTGTGGACTTTGACATTCAGATTGAAGTCTCGGAGCAGACGGTTGCGAATCACCTCCAAGTGCAGTTCGCCCATCCCCGCGATCAGCGTCTGACCGGTTTCCGAGTTCTCCTGAGCGCGGAAGGTCGGGTCCTGACGTTTGAGCATCTCGAGGACTTCGGCCAGTTTCTTCCGGTCAGCGGTCGTTTCGGGTTCGATCGCCATCTCGATCACGGTCTGCGGAAACTCGATTTTCTCCAGCAGAATTGGAGCCTTGGCATCGCACAGCGTATCGCCGGTCACGGCCTCCCGAGGCCCAATCACTCCGACAATTTCGCCTGGCCCGACCGCTTCGATTTGTCCGTCTTTTTCCTTGCGTGTCGCATGAATCTGCCAGAGCTGCGCGATGTTCTCCTTCTTGCCATTGCTGGGGCAGAAAGCGCGCGTGTTTTGTTTCAGTTCGCCGGAGTAAACCCGCACCCAGTAAAAATCCCCCGTCTTCGCCGGCAGAATCTTGAAGACCAAGCCACAAAACGGTTCCTTGGCGTCTGGCTTGCGAATCTCAAGCTTGTCCGGCTTGTCTGGGTCGCTTCCTTGAACTGGCGGACGATCAATTGGGCTCGGCAAATAAGCCTGGACCGCATCCAAAACTCCCTGAACCCCAATTCCGTGCAGGGCCGAGCCGCAAATCACGGGCTGAATTTGCCGAGCCAAGGTTGCCTGGCGAATCGTGCGGCGAACGAGGTCCTCGGGAATCGGCTGCTCCGCCAAAGCGAGTTCGGTCATCTCATCGCTGAACTCATAGAGAGTCTCCAGCAACTGGGCCCGATTGAACTCGGCGACATCCTGCCAATCCTCAGGGATCG
The DNA here is from genome assembly GCA_021298375.1 of Blastopirellula sp. Classification (GTDB taxonomy): domain Bacteria; phylum Planctomycetota; class Planctomycetia; order Pirellulales; family Pirellulaceae; genus BJ22. The sequence goes on from JAJTFE010000005.1 coordinate 12,903, forward strand.
GATGCTCGGTAATCGTGCGGCCCTCGTCGGCGTAAGTCAGCATCCGCATCCCGATCAGGTCGATCACGCCGCGAAACGGATTGGCGGTATGAGCCGGTCCCTCGCCGACCGGAATGGTGATCGGAACGGGATTTCCGTTGAGCCGCTGGCGAATCTCACCCAGTACCCGCTCGAATTCAGCCCCCTCCCGGTCAAGCTTGTTGATGAAGGCAATTCGCGGGACCTGATATTTGTTGGCTTGTCGCCACACGGTCTCACTTTGGGCCTCGACCCCTTCGCGCGCACTGAAGACGACCACCGCTCCGTCGAGGACTCGCAGACTCCGCTCGACTTCAGCGGTAAAGTCCACGTGCCCCGGCGTGTCGAGCAGGTTGACGTGGATATCCTTCCAATCGAAGGTCACGCAGGCCGCGTAGATCGTAATGCCGCGTTCCTGTTCCTCGGGATCGTCATCGGTGGTCGTGGTTCCCTTGTCGACCATACCCACGCGATGCTTGGCTCCGCTGAGGAACAGCATCCGCTCGGTCACGGTCGTTTTGCCGGCATCGATGTGAGCGATGATGCCGATATTTCTCAGGTTTTGAATTTTTCGCGACATGCATTCACCGTTGGGCTGCCGGCGCTCCGGCCTTCAGAACACGACCAGCCAAAAGCTCAGCTCGAAAAAAGCTCAGCGCATAAAAAAACCGTCTTGTCATTCGACAAAACGGTTGAGTCTGTTTTGGTTGCCTACCACGCGAAATGGGCAAACGCCTTGTTGGCTTCGGCCATGCGGTGGGTATTTTCGCGACGGGTCACTGCGACGCCTTCGCGGTTGTAAGCGGCCACCAGTTCGTCGGCCAGCTTCAATGCCGTGGGACGCCCCTTCTTTTCGCGAACGGCCATCAGCAACCAGCGGATGGCAAGCGACTGTTGTCGTTGGCGATTGACCTGCATCGGAACCTGATACGAGGCGCCACCGACCCGCTTGCTGCGAACTTCGATGTGAGGCTTTACGTTTTCCACCGCTTGCAGAAAGACCTCGATCGGTTCGCGGTCCGGCAGGCGGGATTTAATTTCGTCGAGCGCATCGTAAAAAATCCGTTGCGCGACGGCCTTTTTGCCGCTCCACATCATGCAGTTGATGAATTTACCGGCCAATTCCGAACCGTACTTCGGGTCGGGCTTGAGATGCGAACGACTGGCTGTGATACGTCCCATATGATTCCGATGAACTTTCGATTGCCCGGGCCCCACTGAACTGATTGCCCAGCTCGTTGGACCACTTTTGAATGGCTGAATGATTCCGCTAAAAAACCTTCGGCTCAACGCCAGCGATCGGGTCAAACCGATCGGCTCAAGCCGGCTTCGCTTTACTACTTCTTCCCGCCCTTGGCCGGAGCAGCTGCCTTGCCGGCCGCAGGCCGCTTGGAGCCGTACTTGCTGCGAGCTTGACGCCGCTTTTCGACACCGAGCGTGTCGCGGGTGCCACGAATGATGTGGTACCGCACGCCTGGCAGGTCCCGAACACGACCACCGCGAACGAGGACGATCGAGTGTTCTTGAAGATTGTGACCTTCACCGGGAATGTAAACAGTCACTTCCTTGCCGTTAGACAACCGCACACGGGCGATCTTCCGGAGAGCCGAGTTCGGCTTCTTCGGGGTCATGGTCCGCACTTGCAAGCAGACTCCTTGCTTGAAGGCGCACTTGTCGAGCACGGGGCTCTTGGAGAAGACCCGCTTATCGCGGCGTTTTTTCCGGATCAACTGATTAATCGTGGGCATGCTGTCGTCACTTTTTCCAAGCTAAAGATCCGCCCCCGCCCGGGAGCGAATCCATAAAGGTAATGGTTTTTACTCAATCGTCAACTCAAAACGAAAAAAAGGCCAAATTCGCCAATTTTTCGCCAAACTTGAGGCTGCCAGAGGGCAAGCGGGGCCTGCCCACCGGCAAATCCTGCGAAAACTGGAAAGTTATTGGTCTGACTCCTCGCCGCCCGCGTCGAGTTCCCCTTCCAGTTCCTGCACCTCCTCCTCCGAAACAAAGTGGCTGGAGGCCGCCGCATCCGCTCCGAAATCGAGGTCGGCAGTCGCCGTGTTGGCTGAACCGCTGCCCGATTCCAGCAAGGGGAAGCTTGCTTCCAGGGTTTGGCTGGGAGCCGCCGAAATCTGCCGCATCGCCTCGAGGTTGTACTGAATTTCGGAGTCTTGGAAGGTACGGAAGCCCGTTCCAGCCGGAATCAAGTGCCCGAGGATGACGTTCTCCTTCAGCCCGACCAAGTGATCGACCTTGCCAGCCAACGCCGCCTCAGTCAAGACTTTCGTCGTCTCCTGGAAGCTGGCCGCCGAGATGAAGCTGCTGCTTTGTACCGACGCCTTGGTGATCCCGAGCAACTGGGCCTTGGACTCTGCCGACTTGGGCTTGGTCCCCTTGGCAATCTTTCCACCAGCAGCCTCGATCTTGGCGTTCTCTTCCTCAATGTGCGACTTGAGGACAATTGCGCCCTTCTCGAACGAACTGTCGCCCGCGTCAGTGATCTTCAGGCACTTCTCCAGTTCCTCGTTGACGCGACGCAAATCAAAGCGATCGAGCACCATCCCGGCGAGGAGATTGGTGTCACCAGGCTTCTCAACCTTCACCTTGCGGAGCATGCGGGCCACGATCACTTCAATGTGCTTGTCGTTGATCTCCACCCGCTGGCTGCGGTAGACCTGCTGAACTTCCTGCAGCAGGTAACGCTGCACTTCTTCCTCACCCGAAACGTCGAGGATGTCGTGGGGGACCAGCGGCCCGTCGACCAATTGCTGGCCAGCGGTGACGTAGTCGCCCGAGTGAACGCGGAACCGCTTGCCTGGCGGCACAAGGTGCTCGCGCTCCAAGCCAGCTTCTTCATTGCGCACGATAATCGTCCGCTTGTTTCGCTTCTTCTCGTTCTTGATCTCGACAATCCCGTCGATTTCCGAAAGGACTGCGGGGTCCTTTGGCTTGCGAGCCTCAAAAATCTCGGTCACCCGCGGCAAACCACCGGTGATATCCGAAACACCACCCGCTTCGCGAGGCGTTTCAGCCACCGCCGCACCGGCGGAGATCTGGTCACCTTCCTGAACGATGATGTGAGCCCGTTCCGGGAGGTAGTAAACGTCCAGGGTCTTGCCCGACTCGTCCTCGATCACGATTTGTGGATGCAGGTCGCCGCGGAAGTCGATAATCGATCGTCGGAGCGTTCCGCTGGAGTCCCGCTCTTCCTTCATTGTCTCGCCTTCCACCACGTCTTCGTAGCGAACTCGGCCGGAGACTTCCGAAAGCACAGGGATGGCGTGTGGATTCCACTGGCAAAGCACCGAGTTGGGCTCGACCGTCTGGTCTTCCTTCACCAGCAGGACGGCACCGGCCGGCACCTTGTGGTTTTCCAACTCGCGACCGCGCGGGTCGATAATCGAAATCTCACCGGTCCGGTTCAAGACGACGCTGTCGCCCTTGTCGTTGGTGACATAGCGCATCCGGGTCAGCTTGACGATACCTGACTTCTTGCAGCGCTTCTCATTTTCTTCCGCAACCCGACCAGCCACACCACCGAAGTGGAACGTTCGCATGGTCAGCTGCGTACCGGGCTCGCCGATACTTTGGGCTGCAATGATGCCAACGGCCATGCCTTCTTCGACCATCGCCCCGGTGGACATGTCCATGCCGTAGCAGAGTTGGCAGACGCCGAGCGCCGCTTCGCAGGTCATCGGACTGCGGACCTGGATCTTTTCCAGACCCATTTCCTCAATCTTGCGGGCCTGCTCCAGCGTGATCATCTCGTTTTCCTTGACGATCTGCTCATCCGTAATCGGATTGACAATGCTGTGCCGGGAAACGCGTCCATTGATCGCGGTTGCAAGTCGAACTTCGACCTGCTCACCGCGATAGATCACCCCCTTGGTGATGCCGCGCGAAGTGCCGCAATCCTTGCAGGTGACGACGACGTTCTGGGCAACGTCCGCCAACTTGCGGGTCAAGTAACCCGAGTCGGCTGTCTTCAACGCCGTATCGGCCAAACCCTTGCGGGCCCCGTGCGTCGAGCTGAAGTACTCCAGCACCGTCAAGCCTTCGCGGAAGTTCGCCTTGATCGGGGTCTCGATGATCTCGCCGGTTGGCTTGGCCATCAAACCACGCATTCCGGCCAGCTGCCGAATCTGCTCGACACCACCGCGGGCGCCGGAGTGAGCCATCAAGAACACGGGGTTGACGTAGCCGCCGACGCGATCGTCGTGCTCCATCGCCTTCATCATGTTCTTGGTGATCTGTTCCCGGGCGTGCGTCCAGGTCTCCAGCACCTTGTTGTAACGCTCCTGCTCGGTGATCGCTCCGCGCTCGAAGTGCTTCCGCAACTTGAGCACTTCCTTCTCGGCCTCACCAATAAACTGGGTCTTGGTGTCCGGCGTAACCAAGTCATCGGTCGCAAACGACAGACCGCTGCGGGTACTTTCGCGGAACCCGAGCTGGTTCATGTCATCGAGCAACTTGATCGTCGCCCGGCGTCCAAGTACCTGGTAGCAGTCGGAAATCACGACGGAAAGGTCGCTGCTCTTGAGGTTGTGATTGTAATAGTCCATTCCCTGCGGCAGCATCTGATTGAACAGAATCCGCCCGTAGGAAGTCGTGATGATCCGGCTTTCGGATCGTTCGTCTTCGTTCAGCCGAACCTTGCGGCCTTCGGGGAGGCGAACGCGAATCTTGGCGTGCATCGTGATTACGTGCTGGGCGTAGGCCATCTCGGCCTCGGCAAACGACGCAAACGTCATCCCCTCGCCTTTTTGCCCCGGCAGTACCAGGGAGATGTAATAGCAACCCATCACCGTGTCCTGCGAAGGACTCATGATCGGCTTGCCATTGGACGGCGCGAAGATGTTATTGGTCGACATCATCAGCGTGTGGGCCTCGACCTGGGCCTCAATCGAAAGCGGCAGGTGAACCGCCATCTGGTCGCCGTCAAAGTCGGCATTGAAGCCTTTGCAGACCAGCGGATGGAGATGGATGGCATTCCCCTCCACCAACACCGGTTCAAACGCCTGGATACCCATCCGGTGAAGCGTCGGGGCGCGATTGAGGAGCACCGGGTGATTCTGGATGACCTGCTCCAGGATGTCCCAAACTTCCTCGTCCTTCCGTTCAAGCATCTTCTTGGCGCTCTTGATCGTGTCCGCATGCCCCAATTCCTTGAGCTTGCGGATGATGAACGGCTGGTAGAGTTCCAGGGCAATCTTCTTGGGCAAACCGCACTGATGCAACTTCAGTCGCGGACCAACGACAATCACGCTGCGAGCCGAATAATCGACTCGCTTGCCGAGCAGGTTCTCGCGGAACCGCCCCTGCTTACCCTTGATCATGTCGGTGAGCGACTTCAGCGGCCGGTTGCTCGAACCCAGCACCGGGCGCTTGCAGCGATTGTTGTCGAACAAGGCATCAACCGATTGCTGCAGCATCCGCTTCTCGTTGCGGATGATCACTTCGGGAGCATTCAAATCAACCAGTTTCCGCAACCGGTTGTTGCGGTTGATGATGCGGCGATAGAGGTCGTTCAGATCGCTCGTCGCAAAATTGCCTGACTCGAGCAGAACCAGCGGCCGCAAATCCGGCGGAATGACCGGAATCACGTCGAGCACCATCCACTCGGGCTTGTTGTCGCTGTCGCGAATCGACTCGACAATCTTCAGGCGATTGGTCAGGTCCTTGCGCTTCTGCTTGGAGTTGGTCGTCGCCAACTCGCCGCGCAACTCTTCGCTCAGCTTGACCAGGTCAAGGCTTGCGAGCAAATCGCGAACCGCTTCCGCGCCCATCCCCGCCTTGAACGAACCGTCACCGTACTTCTGCCGGGCTTCGCGGTACTGTTCCTCGGTCAGCAGTTGCTGCTTTTCCAGGTCGGTTGAACCGGGGTCGGTCACGACGTAGTCCTGGAAATAAATCACCTTCTCCAGACTGGTGGTCTTCATGTCGAGCAAGTTACCGAGGCGGCTCGGCATGGCCTTGAAGAACCAGATGTGGACGACCGGAGCCGCCAATTCAATATGACCCATCCGTTTGTGGCGGACCCGGGAGTGGGTGACCTTGACGCCGCAGCGGTCGCAGATCATCCCCTTGTATTTCATCCCGCGATACTTGCCGCAGGCGCATTCCCAGTCCTTTTCCGGACCAAAGATCCGCTCACAAAAAAGCCCGTCCTTTTCCGGGCGGTAAGTCCGATAGTTGATCGTTTCGGGCTTCTTGACCTCGCCCATCGACCAGCTGCGAATGTCGTGCGGCCGGGCCAAGCTGATCTTGACGGAGGCGTAGTCATTGATGCGGTCATAAGAGGTGTCGGCAATGGCCATCTTCACCTGCTCCTTTAGAAAATCCAATTTGTGCGTCTAGTCCCGAAGCCAAACCGCGTCCAGCGGGCGAGGGTCTCACTGACCTCCACTCGCCCGGCCGAACGTTCATCAGACCGTCAGGTCCGACGCTTCTCCAACTGCATGTTCAAAGCCAAGCCCCGAATCTCATTGGTCAACACATCAAAGCTGGCAGGGGTACCGGCTTCGAGCGTGTTTTCGCCCTTGACCATCGACTCGTAGATCTTGGTTCGACCTTCGACGTCATCGCTCTTCACGGTCAGCAATTCCTGAAGGATGTAAGCCGCGCCGTAAGCTTCCAGCGCCCAAACTTCCATTTCCCCGAACCGCTGGCCACCAAACCGGGCCTTGCCACCCAGCGGCTGCTGGGTAATCAACGAGTAAGGTCCGGTGCTTCGCGCGTGAACCTTGTCGTCCACCAGGTGGTGCAGCTTGAGCATGTAGAGGTAACCAACGGTCGTTTCCTGACCGAGCGCATCACCCGTCCGGCCGTCGAACAAACGCATCTTGCCGTGGCTGGGCAAACCCGCCTCAGCCAGACACTGGTTGATGTCCGATTCCGAAGCCCCATCAAACACCGGCGTGATCGCCTGGAAACCCAGTTTGGCCCCGGCCCAGCCGAGGTGAGTTTCCAGAATCTGTCCGACGTTCATACGGCTGGGAACGCCCAGCGGATTGAGCAGGATGTCCAGCGGAGTGCCGTCTTCCAGGAAAGGCATGTCCTCAACCGGGAGAATCTTGGCGATCACACCCTTGTTGCCGTGGCGACCAGCCATCTTGTCGCCAACCGAAATTACTCGCTTGGTCGCGATGTAAACCTTGACCATCTGCATCACGCCACTGCGAAGCTCGTCGCCCCGCTTCATGCTGTTGAGCTTGCGGTCGCGGGCGTCGATTGCCGTCTCGACCGCCGGCCACAACTCGGTATGCAGCTGTTGCAACTGGGCAATCCGCTCCTCGCTCCGCATTCCGGCGACGACATTCGCCAACCGGAAAGAACAGGCCTTCTCGGCGATGAACTTGGAATTCTGGTCGCGGGTCAGCGGTGTCTGGTCCTCATCGGTCAGGGACTTGCCGATCACCTTCTCCATGGCGGCAATCATGTCGGAGAAAGCCTGGGCAATTTGGTCGTTGCCGCGAGAACCTCTGGGTGTCAATCACGATCCCTTCCACACCCGAGGGGACTTCCAGCGAATCGTTCTTTACGTCTTCACCGGCGCGTCCGAAAATCGCGTGCAGCAGTTTTTCCTCGGGAGTCAACTCCGTTTTCGACTTCGGCGATACCTTGCCAACCAGAACATCGCCCGGCTTGACAAACGTTCCGACCCGAACAATGCCGTTGGCATCGAGGTTCTTGAGCGCCTTTTCGCTGACGTTGGGAATGTCCCGCGTGAACTCTTCCGGGCCCAGTTTCGTATCGCGAATCTCCACGTCGAATTCCTCAATGTGCAGCGACGTGTAGACGTCCCGCTTCACCAAGTCTTCGCTGATGATGATCGCGTCTTCGAAGTTGTAGCCGTCAAACGACATGAATCCGACCAGCACGTTTCGCCCCAGAGCCAACTCGCCCTGGAAGGTAGCCGCGCCGTCAGCAATCACGTCACTCTTGTTGACCTTTTGCCCCAAGTCCACCAGCGGGCGCTGATTCAAACAAGTCCGTTCATTCAAACCGACAAACTTTTTCAGCGGATAGACGTCCGGACCGATCTCGATCCGGCTGGCGTCGACAAAGGTGACCTTGCCGGCCCGGCGCGCCCGCACCACCATCGCTGAGTTCTCAGCCACAGCCTTCTCAATCCCGGTCGCCACGACAGGCGGTTCGGTGACGAGCAAAGGCACAGCCTGTCGCTGCATGTTGGAACCCATCAACGCCCGGTTGGCGTCGTCATGCTCGAGGAAGGGAATCAGCCCGGCAGAAACCCCCAGCATCTGGTTCGGGGCAATATCGATGTACTGCACCTGATCAGGGGAAACCAGCTCGAAGTCCTCGCGGTATCGAGCCAGAACATTTCCGCCCATGACTTTGTTGCCTTCAATCGCGCCGTTGACGACCGGGGTGTCCGCAGGGCAAATGTAGGCGTTGGTTTCCTCGTCCGCGCGAAGCAGACAAATCGTTTCGGTCACCTTCCCCTTCTTCACCTCGTAATAGGGGGAGACCAGGAAGCCGTATGAGTCGACGCTGGCATAGATCGCCAGACTGGAAATCAAGCCGATGTTGGTACCTTCCGGGGTCTCAATCGGGCAAATCCGACCGTAGTGCGAAATGTGCACGTCGCGAACTTCGAACCCGGCTCGCTTTCGATTCAAACCACCCGGCCCCAGGGCCGACAAACGACGTTCGTGCGTCAATTGGCTCAACGGGTTGGTCTGGTCGACAACTTGCGACAACTCTCCACGACCGAAGAAGTAATCAATCGCCGCTGAAATGCTCTTTGGATTGACGAGGCTCCGCGGAGTCATGTCTTCCGCATCCCGCAACGTCATCCGCTCCTGGACCGTCCGACGAAGCTTGAGGAAGCCCTTCCGCAACTCATCCGAGGCCAACTCGTCGATTGTCCGCAACCGGCGGTTGCCAAGGTGGTCAATGTCATCGATCCGAGCCTCTCCGCCAGTCGTCGTCAAATCCAACAAGTACTTGATCGACTCGAGAATGTCCTCAGGCCGCAGGCACATTTCCGTCTCGGATACGTTCAATCCCAACTTGCGATTGATTCGGAACCGGCCAACCCGACCCAAGCGATAGCGATTCGGGTCGTAGAACTTTTCATCAAACAGCGCCTTGGCCTTTTCCAGTGCAGCCGGGTTGCCCGGACGCAAACGCTGATAAATCCGCAGCAACGCTTCCTGATGACTGGAGGAATTGTCCTCGGCCAGCGAATTGAAAATGATCGGGTTCTTGGTCGGGCTCATCACCTCCAAGCCCTTCACGCCGGCCGTGCAGATAATCTCGGCGGCATTCTTCGAAATCTTCTCGCCCGCCTGCACAATGATCTCACCACCGCGATCGGAACCGGCCGGATAGACCACGTCGTCAACCGCGATCTTCCCTTCCAGCTTTCCGGCGCTGCGGCCATCGACCACCTTGACCTTGGTCGATTCGTAGAAGGCCCGCAAGATGTCCGAATTTTCGCTGAACTTCGGCGACATCGCCCGCAGCAGCGTCATCGCCGAGAATTTTCCACTCTGGTCAATCCGGACCGAAAGCGCATCCTTCTTGGTGACATTCAGCTCGATCCAGCTGCCTCGCTCCGGGATCACCCGGCAACTGGGCATCTCGCGGTCCGATGTCCCTTCGGCTTCCATCACAAAGTCAATACCCGGACTGCGGTGCAACTGGTTCACCACCACCCGCTCGGCACCGTTGATGATGAACTCGCCACCACCCAACATGATCGGGATGTCGCCGAGAAACACCTCTTCTTCAATCGGCTGGTCCTTCACCAACCGCAGCCACACCTTGAACGGCCGACCATACGTCAGCCTCAACTGCCGACACTCTTCCGGCGTGTAACGCGGTTTGCCCAATTCATAACGGATGTATTCCAGGCGAATCTGCTTGTCGTAGCTTTCGATCGGGAAAATCTCGCGAAGCACGGACTCAATGCCCTGGTCCTTCCGCTTTTCGGAATCGAGATCAGCCTGCAGGAAAGCCTCATAGCTGACGGTCTGAATCTTGGTCAGGTCGGGAGGCAGCGGGTAAGTGCGCCCAGTGCCAAAGCGGCGGACCGAGTGAGTCGAAAGCCGTCGTTGAGAATTTACTGCCATGGTACGGAAGTCTCCCTATCTTGTTCCAGCCACTATTCGCTGCCGAGCGCAGATGCTCCAGCCACAGCACAGGTCGGCGGCCACATCAGCCCAGCCGCCCAACCGAACCCAACCAAATGACGCTTCTGCCGATCGCAGAGCCTGCCCTGCCACCCAGCGCCCGCCCTGCCACCCAGCACCGATTGCCGCCCGCATTTCGCAGACCATGCAATCCAGGAACCGAGCAAGCCGGAGCACCCAAGCAGAGCGGACAGTTTGTTCACCTGCCATCCAAGTTGAGTCCAGACAAAAAGAAAACGCCGCCGCTCGATCCCTTCGAACGCCGCGCGTGAAAATCCGGATTGTGTTGAAGCCAAATCCAAGTTTCGCACTGCTCAGAAACTTCGCCCCTGCTGGGTGCCGACAACCACCATCATGCCTCCCAGCCTGGCTGCCTTGCCCGCGCTGTTCGACATTGCCAACTGCCACCACCCGCCGCCGTGCGCCAATCACCCTGCTTGAACTATTTGAGCTCGATTCAGTTTCAGCTGAGTCGTTCAAGTGAGTCGACAAAACGAGTTATCCAATCGCCGCAGTCCAGGGGCCCTGCCAATCAATGTCTGCCTGTTGGTCAATTCGTTCAGTTGAACTGGTAATCACCGAACAAACACCGCAACTGCCGCTCCGGAAATTGTCTTCTCCAACAATTACCAGCACCGCTCGCCGCCCACCAGACTCACACTGTGGAAGCACTCCCCAAACCCACACTCAGAAACACCGTCTCTACCAACATCTCTTCGCACCGCTCAGCCCGACCCGCGTCGCCGCCGAAATGGCACAAAAAAACTGGCTCACCAACTCACGCCCGCTCTCGCCTGTCTCCCGTCGCCCGTCGTCCGTCGCCCGTCGCCCGTCGCCCGTCGCCAATGCCGCCTCGCCTCACCGATTTGTCACCGCTTGACTGAATCCGCCTCGCCGAGCATGCAGCTCGCTCAGCAGACCAGCCACACCCATTTCGCTCATCACCCAGTCAGCCCAACAAAGTCAGCCCAACCGAACCGTGTCAAGCTTTGAGGCGAAGTCCCAGCCACCTGATTCAGGTAACCGTGGTTTCGAACCAACCGATGCAAACAAAAAGGATCAGAAACAAATCAGACAGACCGATGCCCCGCAAGGGTCCAGCACCAGACGACTCGCCGCCGCGGGTCATCCAGTAAAGCCTGCTATAGCACCGCTACGTTTTTGCTGAGGAGAATCAACTTGGCGAGTCAGCTCCCTAAAGACCCAGACCCCAACTCGCTCGACCAAGAGCCAGCTCTCGACTTAAACCGATTCCAAGTTCCTGCTTTACCCGCTGGTCTTGCTTCAACCGCTGTTGCTGCGTCGCCCGGTTTGTACTTCACCCCAGTTCCTGCTTCGCAGCGAATGAGCCGTGGTTGAAGTCAAGCCGCATTGGCTCTCCCCGCCCGCATCTCAATCGCAACGCGAATCAATCCCAACGGGAACCGCACCCAAGGCGAATGGCGCCCGGTGCAAGTTGAACTCAGGGCAAATTGAACTCAGGGCAGATTGAACTCAGTGCGAACTCAATTCCACCGCGAGTTTCTGCCTCAGCGACGGCCACTCGTTTGTCGCAATTGCACAAACCCGGAACTGCCGCTGGCAACCAAAGCAAGGTTCGCAGACCAATCTCGGTCCGCTTGGGAACCAGAGTCCAGTCCACGAGAACCAGGAAAACACGTTCGTCGACAGCAACCCCTGTTGAGCGAAAACCGAAACCCACCACAGCAGACCGACTCAAGCCACGACCCGCCAACAAGGTTGACGGGCTAACGACCAGAACGGGACCACCCAACTTGCCTAATCGTAGCAAACAATGAGGCGAAACTGAACATGGTGCCGGGTAAGGGCAAAGCAATCGAGACCGGGGAAAGCCGAACTACTTCAGTTCGACAACGCCGCCGGCTGCTTCGATTTCCGACTTGATCTTGGCAGCTTCGTCCTTGGAGACGCCGCCCTTGACGGTCACTGGGGCGCCTTCGACCATCTTCTTGGCGTCCATCAGCGAGGCGCCAGTGATGTTCTTGACCACCTTGACGACTTCCAGCTTCTTGTCGCCGGCATTGGCCAAAACGACGTCGAATTCGGTCTTTTCTGCAGCCGCAGCAGCCCCGCCAACGGGCCCACCCGGAGCAGCCATGACCACGGCACCGCCAGCAGCCGGCTCGATGCCGTACTGGGCCTTCAGGTAATCGCTCAGTTCCTTGGCTTGCTTCAAGGTCAAACCGGCGATCTGGTCGCCGATGGTCTTGGTTTCAGCCGAAAATTCCATGGTTGCGCTGTCAGACATTGCTCGTCACCCTTTCTTCGAAATCGAGCCGCACGACAAATACGGCTCTGCTCAAAAATCACCAGTTCAATTGTGAAACAAGTATTTTAAGTTCCCCGGCGGAACCACCTGGTCCAGTCTTCCAGACCTTGGTCCCACCCGAAAACATCCAAAACAATCGGAGTGCTTGAATTCAATCGTTTTTTGAATTCAATCGTGTTTGAATTCCCACCCCGGGCCAAGCCCAAGGGGGTTCGGGGCAACTCATTTGAGTGGCCCGCTGGCAACCTTGCCGAAGAAACGCCTGGCAACCTTGCCCGACCGCGAAAAATCCAGCCACTCGTCAGCGAGCTTCTCCGAAACCAAGCCAAATTTGCCTGATCCAGCGAGCGCGACTGTTCTCGAGCGAACCTAGCCGTTCTTTTCGCCAGCTTGTTCGATTTGGCTGGCCAATTTGCCAGCCGGGGCAATGATTTGGGCTCCCAACTTGCGGCCCGGTCCGAGAATCTGCCCGACCAGCATGCTGAGCTGCTCTTGGCGATTCGGCCATTTGCTGATCTCAGCCACTTTCTCCGGGCTGAGTCGCTCGCCGTCCATGACGCCGCCGCGGGTCTTGAACGCGGCAAACTTTTCGTCCTTGTCCAGGCCGGTCACTTCCTTGACGAGGGAGATGAAGTCCTCCCCTCCGTAAAGAACTGCCGCCGTACCCTTCAGTCCTTCGAACGCCGGCCCCAAGTTTGTTCCCTTGGTGGCCAACCGCGCCAGGCTGTTTTTGATGACCAAGACACCAATCTTCTTGTCGCGCAACTTTTTGCGGAGTTCCGCGGTCAGTTCCGAATTCAAACCGACCATGTTGCCGACCACGCAGTCCTGAACACCGTTCAGGCGACGTTTGATGTCGTCAGCTACCAGACCTTTGACTAACTTGCTCATATCTGTTTTGCCTCAGACCAAATGGCACCAGCCACTTGGCTCGCTGAAATCACTAAACCCAGTTTAACTCTCAACCCTGCCCCGTTCGATCACTCGTCCCACAGGCTCTCGCTCAGAAAGCGACTCCCATTTCGGACTGACGAACATCGAACGAAACCGACCTCAACCTGACAAGGAATGTGTTCTCGTTCGAGAAGCGCGAACGATGGACCACATTCACTACCCACTCATTCTTCAAACGCCCAAATTCAGGTTTCCAACTGGCTGATTGACTCGAACCCGGCCCGATGGCGAGCTCCAGCCGCCCCGACCCAGCCGGGGCACAGCCACCTGACGTTAGGCTGCGACAGTCACCCCGGGGCTCATCGTCGCCGAAATCGAAATTCCCTTCACATAAGCCCCCTTCACCGCTGCCGGCTTCAGGTTCTGTATGAAGTCAATAAAAGCCTGAATGTTTTCAAGCAGTTTTTGCGGCTCAAAACTGAGCCGACCAACGACCGCGTGCACATTGCCGCCCGCATCATTGCGGAACTCAACCTTGCCCGCCTTGTATTCCTTAACAGCCGTCGCGACGTCCGGGGTAACCGTTCCCGCCCGAGGCGAAGGCATCAAACCACGAGGACCCAACACCCGCCCCAGAGGACCAACCAAACCCATCATGTCGGGAGCAGCAATGCAGACGTCGAAGTCCATCCAACCTTCCTGGATCCGCTTCGACAAGTCTTCCTGGCCAACGACGTCAGCTCCAGCAGCCTTCGCGGCGTCCGCAGCCGGTCCCTTAGCAAACACGACGACGCGTTGCGTCTTGCCGATGCCATGAGGCAGCACGAGCGAACCGCGGACCAACTGGTCAGCCTGCTTGGCGTCAATTCCCAGTCGCATGTGAACTTCGACGGTCTGGTCAAACTTTCGCGGCTTGAAACCCTTGAGGATTTCAACTGCCTTGACCAGCGGAACTGCGTCTGCCGGAACCTTCTTCGCCATTTCCCGTTGTGCTTTTGATTGCTTTGCCATGATTCTCAACTACCCAGCTGCTGCCTGTTTGATTGATTTGCCTTGTGATTCTTCCGGTTGGCACTTGGCCGTCGCCAACCACCAGTCGAAAACAATGTTGCCAAGCTTGCCTTCGCGCCGAATTTGCCTTGTTTCGGACACCCAATCAGCTCGCCGCCAACCTCAACTAATCCCGCTCCCTCATTCGCTACCGCACTGAACACCGCGTTGCCTGACACCGCGTTGAGTCACGCAGCGGCCTGCGTTCGTCAGCCTTAGCCAACGATCTCGATCCCCATGCTCCGCGCGGTTCCTTCGATCATCCGGCGGGCATGATCCAAATCCCGGGCGTTCAGGTCATCCTTCTTCCGCACGCAGATTTCCTCAACCTGCTTGGCGGTCACCGTCCCGACCTTGGTCCGGTTCGGCACCCCTGAACCACTGGCAATTCCGGCTGCGATCTTGAGCAAAGCAGCTGCCGGTGGGCTCTTGGTGACGAACTCAAAGGACCGATCACTGTACACCGTGACCACGACCGGCACCGGAGTGCCATTCATGTCCCGAGTCCGTTCATTGAACTGGGAAACAAACTGACCGAGGTTGATACCGTACTTACCGAGCGACGTACCAACAGGAGGGGCAGGAGTCGCCTGTCCACCCTTGCACTGCAGCTTGACTTGAGCCACCAACTGTTTCGCCATAACCTGGATCTTTCAACTTGACCAATGGTGTGATTGATTCAACTTCAGCACCCGACAGCAACCCAACGGCCGGGACACTGGACAACAGGCCGCGGCTCCGCGACCTGCCCCAAACTAAACCTCTTCGACCTGCCAATGCTCCAACTGCACCGGATTGGGTCGACCAAAAATGTTTATCATGACCGTGATGCGACCATTCCGCTCGTCGATGTTCGACAACTCGCCTTCGTAATTCTGGAAGTAACCTTCCTTGACTCGCACTCGGTCCCCAACCTTGAAGCGAATCGCTGTCTTGATTTGCTCTTCGCCTTCTTCTGTCTTCTCAGCCCGGCTGCTGGCCAAAATCCGATCGACCTCGGTCTGCGACAAAGGCACGGGCTTGCCGGCGGCACCGGTAAAGTCACCAATCCCCGCAGTGTCACGAACCAGAAACCAGGTATGGTCGTTGACGGCCATCCGCACCACGACATAACCCGGGTAAAGCTTCCGCTTGACGATTCGCTGCTTACCCGACTTGGAAAACTCTCTCACATCCTCGGTCGGAACGAGAATCTCTCCAAAGTAGCTCTCCAGCCCAGCCCGCTTGATGTTCCGCTGCAAGGCTTCGCAAATCGAATTTTCCCGGTTCACCTGCACCTTCAGGATGTACCAGGCTTTTTCCTGATTCTCGGTCTCCGGGAGAGGCTCTTCCACCAGCTCTTCGATCGGCGATTGGGCGGCCGCATCGTCACCGTCCTCATCCTCGAAGTCCAACTCCTCAGGAGAAAACTCCTCGGCCAGTTTCTGCGGCAGCTTGCAACTCACCCTCTTTTTCAGGCATTTCGCTAGACACGACTAACCCCAAAACCTCGCTTGAACCACCAACCCATTCCACCCCGACGCGACAAACCCCGCCGCGGAACGGCAGGACAAAAACCCGCCGCGGAACGGCAGGACGAAGCGCGGTCAGAGAACTAACCCAAATACCGAATGTTGAGAAGCTTGAACAGGTACGACCAAATCGCATCGAACAGGAACAAAATGAACGACAGGGCAAAGATGACGAAAATCACCACCGCGGTCGCTCGCCACAGTTCAGTCTTGGAAGGCCAGGAAACCTTGTTCATCTCGGCTTCAACCGAGATCAACAAGTCGGCGAACCGCGGAACATTGACCACCCGAAAGGCAACCCACAGCCCCAGCAGCACCAAAGCCACCAAGACCAACGGCTGTGCACTTCCGGACAGCGATAACAGCCAGCCAGTATTCGATAACTGGTAGGCAGCCAAGGCAGACAGCAGAGCGATCACGCCAAACGCAACCTGGCGAACAACCCGCCCCTGGTTCTGCTTGTAAAGCCGAGCCTGAAACAGGCTCGCCCAAAAGCCGACCGGCTGTGCCGAATCCTGCTTGGTGACCGTCGTCATTGCCAACCTTTCAATTTCCGTAACCGCGACATCCCTGACCCAACACTTCACTGACCCAGCACTTCACTGAACCGGTGCAAGCAATTCCTCAGCAGGCTTGCTTGTCACTCCACGGTTCAAATTACTTTTTTCTTCAACGGGCCCGAAACCAAACGCCCGAAACCAAACAAAGCGACAGAAGAGAAATGGCAGGGGCGGCGGGAATCGAACTCGCAACCCCTGGTTTTGGAAACCAGTGCTCTGCCAATTGAGCTACGCCCCTGCATCAATTTCTCTGATTCAGCGCCGCCGATTCCAAGCCGACCACGCTTGAACTGCCTCTCAGCCGAGCCCAATTCCGCCTCGCGACGAAATTTCCGCTCGACAACCGAATTCGCCCCGCCAAACCTTGGCCGCCACCCGACAAAAAACAGGGCGGCAAGCGTCACAGCGGAGTTCGAACAGAATAGCAGCAAAAGCGTCAACCGCAAAATCACGGCTGACGCTTTCGCCTTGTTCACTTTGACACCAGAAACCCGCTCGGACAGTCGTCAAGCCATCCGCAGGGCACAGTCCGTTCGACCTCGCCCCTCCGGTCAGTCCAGGTGCCCGCCGAGACTACTCGACGATCTTGGTCACCACGCCGGAACCAACCGTGCGGCCACCTTCACGAATCGCGAAACGAACACCGTCGTCCATCGCGATCGCCTTGTGCAACTCAACCGTCACCCGAACGTTGTCGCCCGGCATGCACATTTCAGCGCCAATCAAGTTGGCCGTGCCCGTAACGTCGGTCGTGCGGAAGTAAAACTGCGGGCGGTAACCGCTGAAGAACGGGGTATGACGACCACCTTCTTCCTTGCTCAAGCAGTAAACTTCTGCTTCAAACTTCGTGTGCGGCTTAATCGAACCCGGCCGGCTTGGCCAAAACCTGACCACGCTGAATGTCTTCCCGCTTCACACCGCGAAGCAGACAGCCAACGTTGTCGCCAGCACGGCCTTCGTCGAGCAACTTGCGGAACATCTCAACGCCCGTACAGGTCGTCTTCCGCGGCTCGGCCGACAGCCCGATGATTTCGACTTCTTCACCTGTCTTCAAAACGCCGCGCTCAATACGACCGGTCGCGACAGTTCCACGACCTTCGATCGAGAAGACGTCTTCGATTGCCATCAAGAATGGCTTGTCTTCCTCGCGCTTCGGCTCGGGAATGTAAGCATCAATCGCGTCAATCAGCTCGCTGATGCACTTCGAAGCAACCGGGTCGGCCGGATTCTGGTAGGCCGGCAGAGCCGAACCACGCACGATCGGCACATTGTCGCCATCGAAGTCGTACTTGTTAAGCAACTCGCGAATTTCCATCTCGACCAATTCGAGCAATTCCGGGTCGTCAACCAAGTCAACCTTGTTCAGGAACACCACCAGAGCCGGCACATCCACCTGACGAGCCAAGAGCACGTGCTCCTTGGTCTGAGGCATCGGACCGTCCGCAGCGGAAACCACCAGAATCGCGCCGTCCATCTGGGCAGCACCGGTGATCATGTTCTTGATGAAGTCGGCGTGACCAGGGCAGTCGATGTGAGCGTAGTGTCGCTTCTCGCTCTCATACTCAACGTGCGAGACCGCAATCGTCACCGTCTTGGTTTCGTCGCGGACCGTACCACCCTTAGCGATATCCGCATAGGACTTGAATTGAGCGAGCCCCTTGGCGGCCTGAACCGCCAAAAGAGCACCGGTGGTGGTCGTTTTACCATGGTCAATGTGACCGATGGTCCCCACGTTCACGTGGGGCTTTGTTCGTTTAAATTCTTCTTTGGCCATTTCTAATCACACCCTGCCAAAACAACTGACTCGTTTGAAACCAAGCAAAATACACATTCAAGCTCGAACGCCCCACGGCTTCTGTTCCGCTTCGCAAATCCGAACCAAGTCCAGAGCTAGTGATGGGACTTGAACCCATGACCTCGTCCTTACCAAGGACGCGCTCTACCAACTGAGCTACACCAGCATGGCCTTAAAACATCGACTCCCCGCCCCAGCTCGACCCACCCCCGCCACTACCCTGCGGTCGACAAGCCCCAAGCGAGCAAGCCAACCCCAAACGCAGCAGAACCGCGAAGCAAACCAAACCTGAACACGAACAGCCATTTCATCAACAAGAGCGGGTGAAGGGAATCGAACCCTCACCACCAGCTTGGAAGGCTGGAGCTCTGCCATTGAGCTACACCCGCACAAACCCCGGGGTCACACCCGCAATCGACAAATCCAAATCAATCAAAGGACCGAAATCCAGCCCAACGGACCGGCGCCAACTCAAGGCACTCAATCCCCCGAGCAGACCAGCCCGCAAGCAGACCAGCCCGCAAGCAGACCAGCCACCGACCGAGAAGCTCAGCGGACCCAGCTCTTCTCCGGAGCAGGACATCGCATCACCCCGAACAAAGCTCTGTTCGGCGACTGCCTCGGGAAAGTTAAAACTGTTTGTCCAAACTAGCCGAACCAACCGCCAGCCGACCCAAACACCCAACAACCCGCACAATCGTGTCACCCTGAACGGTTCATCGCAAGGCAACCGATCGCAAGGCAACTGATCGCAAGGCAACCGATCGCAATGACAACTCCATCTCGACTCAGCTGGCCGCTTCAATCCAACTGGCCGTTTCCAACCAGCGCGTTCTAACCGGCGCGACGGGGCGAGAGAACATCCGTGCTAGACCGGTTCCAAACCGGACCCGATGGCAACCAAGCCTCTGCCGACACCAAGCCCCGGGAAGTCAGTGACACCAACCGCCCATTGATTAGCTTGTGTAGCCGGCAAACGTCCGATTACCCGTAGTCTCGATTCAGCCCGCGGACCCGCCCCTGACAAGTCTATCAAATCCAGCCAATTCCCCAATGCCCAAGGAGCAGAATTCGGCAGAAAGAGCGCAGAAACAGGTCGGCAGCCGCGTTTTCGCGACCCACCGTTCCGCTCTTTCACGACCGAACTCAATTCATCAACTCAAGCAGTCGAGCCCACCTCAAACAGTGGGGCCCAACCCGGGCAGTGGGGGGAGCAGGATTCGAACCTGCGAAGGCGTGAGCCAACAGATTTACAGTCTGTCCCGTTTGCCCACTTCGGTATCCCCCCGCAATCAAATGAGTCCAATCGGCTCCCCGCACGGGAACCGTGAACCACTTGTTCCGAGGCCTGACCAGCCTCCCAATCCCAACCTACCATGACGCTTCCAGCCAACCGAGTCACCGGCTAGTGGAGCTGGAGTCGCCAGTGCACCGCAAGCAGCGCACCGCAAGGAGCGCACCGAAGGCGGGGCACCGAAGGCGGGGCACCGAGCAAACCGGTGACCGAAAGCTAGTCCCCGCTGAACTCCGGAAAACCGAGTCCAAGAACACTAACCTTCGAGCGGGCGGCCCAACTTCCGGAAACATGCCCCAGAAACTTGCCGCCAGAATCGCTCCACACTCTCCCGAATCACCCCCCACTCGCAACGCAAAAAGGCTCTTTTCGAGCGACACCGCCTGCAAGCAACACTGCCTTTAAGCAACACTGCCTGTAAGCAACACCGGCCTGAAACGGCACCGCGTAAAACAGATACCGCCTTGAAAAGACACAGCCTTCGAGAGCCAGCGGAGGGACTCGAACCCACGACCAGCGGTTTACAAAACCGCTGCTCTACCAACTGAGCTACGCTGGCGGTGGAATTGGAAAACGTGCCAGTATAACGAAAAGCACTCCCCCCGCAATACGAAACGACCAATTTCCGACCCGCCTGGTTCGCCCGAAAAACCGCGCCAAATCCACCCGGTCAGAATGCCGCAGCAGTAACCAAGATCCGCTTCCGATAATCCCCCGAACTGAATCGACTTGACACCCCCGCGGACTCCCAATGCTCCACTCCCAAACACCCCCAGCCCGATGGCTCGACCTGAACTCCAGCGCCCAGAAGGTGGAGGAGACGCTTCAGTTTTTAAAGCAGGCCGGGACATTCGATTTCCCCAGCCTCCCCAACGGGCTTTTTTCTGCAGCAGCCGGGCAGGCCCACGACTTTGAATTAACCGGCTATCAAAACGTCTGGGTCCGGGACAATGTGCACGTTGCCTGGAGCCTCTGGGAGGGCAACCGCGACCGCCCCCGGGCCGTTCGCTGCCTCCGCGCGCTGCTCGATTTTTTCCAGAGCCAACAGCCGCGTCTGCGTGGGGTAATCGAGGGCTCGACGGACCCCGCTGAAGTACAAAATCGGCCCCACATCCGCTTCGATGGTCGCCGCCTTTGCGAACTGACCGAAAAGTGGCCCCACGCTCAAAACGACGCTTTGGGCTACCTGCTTTGGCTCGGCGCGCTGATGGCAGCGGATGGTGAACTGGCACTCCAACCGGCTGATTGGGAGTCCTTTTCTTTGCTGATTCACTACTTTCTGGCGATCGAGGTCTGGCGAGACGAGGACAGCGGACACTGGGAAGAAAACCGCAAGCTCGCGGCCTCCAGCGTCGGCTCGGTTTGCGCCGGACTGAGCGCGCTGCTCGATCTCGTCACCGACAACTCGGCTGCCGCGGCAGCCCTGGCCGAGACCTCGCGACCTTTGAGCATCGAACAACTCGCGGATTTGCTCCAAAAGTGCCGCCAAGCGTTACACGAAATCCTGCCGCTGGAGTGCCGCCAGAGCGACCCGTTGCAGCATCGGCAACATGATGCGGCTTTGCTGTTTTTGATTTACCCCCTGAATCAGGTGCGCGACTCGCAGACTGTGCAGCAAATCCTCGACAGCGTTGCCGAGCAGTTGACCGGCCCGATTGGCATCCG
Source organism: Blastopirellula sp. (assembly GCA_021298375.1). Classification (GTDB taxonomy): domain Bacteria; phylum Planctomycetota; class Planctomycetia; order Pirellulales; family Pirellulaceae; genus BJ22. The sequence goes on from JAJTFE010000005.1 coordinate 34,140, forward strand.
CCGCTACAATGGCGACTCTTATTGGTGCAATGATTATCGCCAGCAGTTCACGGCCGAACTGCGTTCGAGCGACTTCAGCGAGGACATCTCCAACCGGGACCGTCTGCTCCGCCCCGGACTGGAAGCCCAATGGTGCCTGTTCGACCCCATCGTGGCCTGTATCTACGGCCGACGCTACGAGCAAACAGGGGAAAGCGTCGACTTGGCTCGACAGGTCCAGGCTGTCCAACGCTCACTCGGCCAACTCACTCGTCCAGAAGATCGGTTTCCCCCCTACCGCTGCCCGGAATCCTGGTTCTGGGAGCAGGGAAACTGGATCCCCAACGACATCACGCCCCTGCTTTGGACTCAGGCGAATCTGATTCAAGCTCTCGATTCGCTCCAGCGAAGCTTCAAGCTCAGGGATGAAAACAAGCGATGATTTTGCCGGCAAAACTTCAGTTGCAATCCTTCTCTCAACCACCCCCCCAAAAAAAAGGACAGGGCGGCTGAAAACAAAAAGGCCGGGAGGAATCTACCCCCCGGCCCATGAAAGGTCTCAACGGCAGCTTGTCTTGAATCGACCCGCAGGACGGCTCAGGAATCGAGTTCCGGCAAGTCGATTTTTTCTTCCTTGGCGGCTGCCCGAAGTTTGGTCAGCGCCCGGGCCTCGATTTGACGGATCCGTTCTTTGGTCACGCCGAGTTCTTCGCCCACCTCTTTCAAGGTCAACGGTTCCTTCTCGTGGTTCAGCCCAAACCGGCTGATGATGATCTGCTGCTCGCGATAATCGAGCTTGGCCATGATCCGGCTGATTTGTTCCTCCCGAAGCTGCTGCTCCGACTCGGCGGCATAATGATTGCCGCGCTCGTCCGCCTGGGCGAGAAACACTTCTTCGCTGGTCGGTCGGAATCGATCTCGCTGACGGAATTCATCCGGGATGGTCCGGGCGAAATTCTTCATGATTGCCCAGCTGGCGTAGGTGCTGAACTTGTTCCCCCGGGCATAGTCGAATTTCTCGACCGCCCGAATCAACGACATGTTGCCGTCGCTGACCAACTGGAAGAAGTCGTCGCTCCCATTTACATGCCGTTTGGCAATCGAGACCACCAGCCGCAAGTTTGACTGCACAATCCGGTTCTTGACCTTGATCGCCTCGTCGTTCAGAGCCTGGATCTCGTCCATTTCCTGAGCGCGTGCCCGCGAGAGGTCAAGTTCTTTCCGCAGCCGTGAAGCCTTGAACTTGAGGTAATTGTACTTGCGGAACAGGTGCTGTTCCTGTTCGCGAGTCAACAAGGGAACTTCGTACAGCGAGGCGAGGTAACGAGGCAAGCCAGCCGGTGGCCGCGTCCGCCGCTGCGGCGAATCCGCTGCAGGCAACTCGGTCTCGAGAATTCGCTTGTCCGCACCCTTGCGGTGAAACTCCGGGCTGTCCATGAATTCCAGAGGGAGCTCCAGAATCGCGCGGGCCCGCATTTCGTTGACCACCCGGTACACGGTCGCTTTGGTCCGGCAATACCGCCGACCAATCGACTCGGCCGGCTTGCCAGCCACAAAGTCAGCGTAAATCCGTTCCTTCAGCTCCAGGTTGAGCGGACCGTTATTGTTGGGGAAAATCGCCAAATCGGGGTACTTCTCGTCAAAATTCTTGATTGTGTAACGCACCGTCTCCACACTTCGATCGACCTGCTCGGCGATTTGCCGCGTAATCTCCGCGGGGCATCCACCGGCCACAGAGAGCCGACGAGCCAAATCGATAATGTGCTCTTTATCCTGGGTAGTCAGCTGGCTGAACCGCTCGCCTCGCCGAACCTTTTCCTGATTCGCCTTGACGAAATAAGTCACACTGCTGTGCAGGAAGCCAACTCGCTTCCGCCCACCCTCGAAAACAAATCGCCGGCTGACCAGCCCTTGCTGACGCCAACGCGAAATCGTCTTGGTCGAGACGTTGAACTGCTTGCTCAACTCCTCCACCGTCAACACCGGCTCACCCGCTTCATCGGCCGGCAAATTGGCAGCGTCCGAAACGTCCTCGATGAACTGGTGCAAATCGGGAAGCAAATCCGCTCCCGAAATGGCGACCACCGGCGCGAACTCCGGCCGATATCCGGTTACCCGGAAACAGACAAACTCGTAACTGTAGGTTTTCTGCGGATCAATTTCACGCAGCAAACGCTCCGCACGATCCACCTGCTCGGCCTTCTTCTCCCGAGGAGCGAACCGAACCTGCTGGTCGCACAGCTCACGCATCAATTGGCAACGATATTTTTCCTGCATCGAATCACCGCCTTGTCTGTTGAACACCCAATCAGCCCGCTGTCCATCAGGCTGCCCGGGAGCCCCTTCTCGTGAAGCACCTTCCACGTGCTTCAACCTTCCCCATTACCGTTTACGCTCGAGCCCACTCACCTGTTCACCGGTTGCAGTTGCTTAATAGTCGCCATCCGAACTGGGAACTGCGACCTGGGAACTGCGACCCGGAAACCGGGCCAGGGCGAACTGGAGGTCAGGCATCAAGCGCTGTCTCTCCTTCCGCATCCGACCCACAACTTAGGCCAAGTACGGTTTGAAAAACTCAAATCCGCACTCGCCAACCGACTCGCCAGTGATTTTGGCCAAAGCTGGTTTGCTTCGGCCAAAGCTTGTCAGTCCGTTGTTCCATCAGTAATGCAAATGCCAGGCCAAGTTCGGGCTTTTCGGAAAATCCAGCAAATTCAGTCGAAATCGAGCCAATTCCCTACCGCGGTAACGTTACTGCTCCAACTTTCCGTTCGCTTTCGCTACGACTGGAATCAATTTGAGACAACCCCTGAGACGATAAAACCAGAGAGTCCGTTCCCTGTTTTTTGGTTTTTTTCGGAATAACCGGAAAAAAGAGCGGCATTTCGCAACAATCAGGCTTCGACGACTGTATCAGGATTGCTCAGGTCGCCATGTTATACCAAGTTTCCCTGCGAAAGTTTCCCAAATTCGGCTCGGTGCGCTTCCTCTCCCTGTTTGCCTGCACAGCCCTGCTGGTCGCTGGACAAACGTCCACCCCGCTGGCGGCAAGCCCAGTTCAGGCTGACAAATCGGCTCGCGAATATCAGATGCAAGTCGAGTACGCTGGCAATGTGACATCCCTCGCCAGCCCGGAAGTTGAACAACCGGAAACGCTCCCCCTCAAAGTTCAGGGGCAGTTCGCCTTCTCACAGGAGCGGCTCGACAACCGCTCGGCCCTTCGCAACTATCGCCGAGCCGCAGCGGAGATCACCCTCGGTCCGAGTACCAGCACGAACGAACTGTCTGAGGGTAATCGCCAGCTGAAAGCCCGGCTTGCCAACAGCCAGCTGACCCGCCCGATTCAATATCTTTCCGCTGGCGGTTTGCTCAAGCAATCCGAACTGGACTTGCTGACTTTGCCGGCCGATCCGCTCTCGTTCCCGCTGCTGTTTGCCGACCGCAAAACAGAAACGGGGGCCGAATGGCGGCCGTCCGATTACGCGGTACAGACCTTTTTGGCAGCTGAGAACCTGATCGAAAACGACGTCAAAATCACGGTCAAGGAAGCGACCGGCACTTCGATCAAGCTCTACCTGACCGGCGATGCCAAAGCCGAAATCGAAGGCGCCACGGCTCGCTTCCAAATCGTCGGACTGGCCTTGCTCGATGCCCAGTCCGGTGAAGTCCGCGGCCTGCGATTGACCCTCGACGAGAAACGAACAGCCAGCCAATTGGCTCCTGCGTTCGAAGGTCAGGTCAAGGTCGACGTCCGGATTGTGACCGCCGAAGAGGCCCGTCGCATCGACGCCGCTGCTGCCGCTGCGGCCCGCAAAGATGCCAACACGCCGGTCCGCCTGTTGTGGAGCACCGACAGCGAATTCGAACTTGTCTACGACCCCCGCTGGAAGATCATTCTGTCCGAGCCAGAGACTGTCATCATGCGGTACGCGGACCAGGGGAACCTCTTGGCCCAGTGCAGCATCCTCCAGTTGCCGCGGCGTCCCGCCGATCGGCCGCTCTCCCTCGAAGACTTCCGGGCTGAGGTACAAAAGCTGCTCGCCGAGGCCCCGGGAGCAATGGTCTCCGCCGGTTCACTTTCCACCCGGAACGGGCTCTCTGTCCACAAGGTGGTCGTCACCGGCAAGCAGGACGATGTCCAAATCGACTGGCTCTATTACCATGCGGCCCATCCGGACGGTCGCCGCGTCGCCCTGATCTTTACGCTTGAGCACGAGGTCGCCCTTACTTTCCAAGGGGCTGACGAGCGTCTGCTGGAGGCGATTCGCTTTGCCACCCCGAAAACGGCTCAGGCCGAATCGGGCGAGGAAATCAAGTAAGAGCCCAAGCCGGCGGGCCTGCCCTCCGCGGGCAAGCCAAACGGCGCTCCGCAACTGAGCCCCGGGAAGAATGAAACCAATTCGCCGGGGGGCTGGGCAAGGCGACGGGACTGTCCTAACTTCAAGAGCTGTCAATCCGGCCAGCCCTTCAAGTCATGCAGTTGAAAGTCGCGCCCCATGCTCGATCTCTACGACAAGATTCAGGAATCTGTCGCGTTTATCCGCAAACATTGGACGACCACTCCGAAGGCGGGCATCATCCTCGGCACCGGTCTTGGCTCCCTCGTGGAAAAGATCGAGGTTCAAGCCGCAATTGACTACAGCGACATCCCCAACTTCCTCAAGTCGACGGCAACCAGCCACCGCGGCCGACTCGTCTGCGGCCTGCTCAACGGCCTTCCGGTCATGGCAATGGAGGGACGGCAGCACCTTTACGAGGGCTATGCCCTCAAAGATATCACCCTCCCGGTGCGGATCATGAAAGCCCTCGGAGCCGACCTGCTTGTCGTCTCCAATGCCTGCGGTGGAATGAACCCCCAGTACGCCTGCGGCGACATTATGCTCATCGAGGACCACATCAACCTCCTCGGCGACAATCCGCTCATCGGCATCAACGATGATCGCCTCGGTCCACGCTTCCCCGATATGAGCCAGCCTTACTGTCACCAGCTGATCGACCGGGCTTTGAAGCTCGCCCGGGCCAAGGACATCGTCGCCCACAAAGGGGTCTTTGTCGCCGTCGCCGGGCCAAATCTGGAAACGCGCGCCGAATACCGTTTTCTCCGCCTGATCGGCGCCGATGTCGTCGGCATGTCAACCGTTCCGGAAGTCGTCGTCGCCGTTCACTCCGGCATGAGAGTCGTCGGCTTCTCGATCATCACCGACATGTGCCTCCCTGACGCACTTAAACCGGCCAATGTCGAAGAAATCATCGCCGTCGCCAAACACACCGAGCCCAAGCTCACCGACCTCGTCGTCGGCGTCCTGGCGCAGGAGAAGTAAGCCTCTCGCCCCGCCCCAGCTTTTCACTCGCCTGCGCTCCCATGCCAGCCCACTCGCCATCAACCGAAGCGACATCAGCCCAAGCGGTATTGTCGAACCCGAGCCTGATTTCGCGCGCCGCCCAATCGGCTGCCGAACAGATCGCGCAGGCCTGGCCGAGCAGGCCGCGGTTTGGGATTATTCTCGGGACAGGTGCCGGGCAATTGGCCGGGGCGATCGATCGGGAGGCGACTTTTCCCTACGCGAACTTCGCCGGTTTCCCTCACAGCACCGCTCTCGGTCACGCTGGGCAGTTCGTCTGCGGTCAACTCCAAGGCCAACCGGTGATTGCACTGCACGGCCGGTTCCACCTCTACGAGGGCTACCGCGTCGACCAGTCGACGCTCGGCGTTCAAACCATGGCAGCGCTCGGGATTCAGTATCTGCTGGTCAGCAACGCAGCGGGTGGAATCAATCCGAAATTCCGCAGCGGTGAGGTGATGCTGATCACCAGTCACATCGACCTGATGTTTCGTCCGCTACCCGCCATGGAAACCTGCTCCAGTGGCTTGCGGCCCGAATTGCGGGGCGATGCCGCTTACGACCGGGAACTCATCACCCAGGCCGAAGCCTGCGCTCGTCGGCATCATTTCGCGGTCCACCGCGGCACCTACTGCGGACTCCTCGGGCCCAACTACGAAACCCGCTCCGAGTATCGCTTTCTCAGACGGATCGGGGGCGATACGGTCGGCATGTCAACCGTGCCCGAAGTTCGCCTCGCCGCTCGACTCGGACTCCGCGTCCTCGGCCTGTCGGTTGTCACCAATGTGGCCCGCCCTGACGCGCTAGACCCCACTTCCGGCCAGGAAGTCATCGATGCCGCCCAAGTTGCCAGCCCCTGCCTGCGGGCGCTATTCGAAAACGCTGTGGCGGTAAATTCCTAGGCAACGCCTCTTGCCGGGCCACTCCTCCTGCCCCAAAGCGGTGCTGCTCAGACTGGTTGGCCCGAAGCGCGTGATTGCTGGTCTCGAGGGCGTCCCCCAGCAACGGCCGGCAGCTAGCAACCGGGCTAAAAAACAGCCGAAAACTCGTCTAGGTCCGCCTGCTCGTCCTTTGCTACATTCCTGATTGCCAGCGGCCCACCAAGCATTCGGCCCCTCAGCACAAGACCGGGCTCGGTGAAATCTGGCCCGGGGCAATTCCCATCGCGCCCCAATCCCATCGCGCCCCAAGACGCCGCCTTCTCAAGGATGAAATTCGCATGTTCGCTCCCGGCTTAAACTCGGCTCGGACCTTTCTGCAGCTCGCCAGCACGATCTTGTTCAGCACGGTCCTGTTCAGCACCGTCTTCGCCGGCACAATCCTCCTCGGCGCAACCGGCTGGGCTCAGCAACCAGCCGGCAACACGCCCGCCGACTATCAGGCGCTGCAGAATCAAGCCACCCAACAAGCCACTGCCAATCAAGGGGGACAACCACCTGAGGGCTTTGACAATCTCACTCCGGAACATCTTTCCTACATCGAACGACTGCTGGAATATTGGGAAAAGAGCAGCGCACAAGTCAAACGCTGTGAGTGCGACTTTGAGCGCTGGGATTACGACGCGAGTATCGTGGCCACACGCAACCCGGCGGACAATCGACTGGTGGCTCACCGCTTTGTTCGCGGCAAAATCCGCTTCTCGTCTCCGGACCAGGCACAATACGAGTCGACTGAGATGTGGTCGTACCAAGACCCCAAGGCCGAAAATCCCTACGTGCAATTGACCGGCGAGGGGGACCGCGAAAAGTGGATCTGCGACGGCTCCGGCATCTACGAATTCGACTTTGCCAATCGTCGCCTTTACGAAACGAAGATTCCGCCAAGCCAGGCTGGTAAAGGACTTCTTGACGGTCCGCTCCCCTTCCTGTTCGGCGCCAACAAGGACCAAATTCTCAGCCGCTACTGGCTGCGCCTCGCCACGCCCCAAGGCGTCGAAAACGAGTACTGGCTGGTCGCGGTCCCCAAACGCCAAGAGGATGCCCGCACTTACTCCAAAGTTGAAATCATCCTCGCCCGAGAAGACTTCCTGCCCAAATCGCTCCACATTTTTTCGGTCAACTACGACCAGGCGACCACCGCCGTCAGTCAGGCAGTCGTTTTCAAAAATCGGAAGATCAACAGCCAGCTTTCTGGTTTGCAGGACTTTCTCGGCGTTTTCGTCCGCCCCACCACGCCAATCGGCTGGCAGCGGGTGGACAGTCTCCCCGAAGCCGGCATTCCCTCGGCCGGCGTACCGGGCAACGACCCGAATCGGACCGGTGCCCTGCCCAACTCCAATCGCCCGAAATAACAGGGCCTGTCCCAGACCGCCTGCCCCAGACCGCTGGGCCAACTCTCAAACTGACGCGGGGTAGTTTCGGCGTCTTCTCATGGTCTGCCCGACCGCTGCGCCGACCAAAAAAAAAGCTCCCCGTCCCGAGAACGGGCTGACGATTTCCCGCGCCATCTACTTTCGGGCCGAACCGATTACCGGCCCCAGCCAGGCGAATGCCATGCCGACCACCAGTCCCACACCATGGGCCCAATTCGCCACGGAACTGCGGACGCCGTCGCTCGTTCCGCTCATCATTCCCACGTCGGAAGCCATGCAGAAGAACAACCAGCCGACCATGATCACAATCGTCGACGTGGGGAGAAAGAACCCACTACTCGGGTCCTGGAGGGAACGGACCCAGATAAATCCAAACAGCCCGTAAACGACTCCCGACATGCCGCCGAGATAAATCATCAGATTGGGGTCCTGCGGATTGGGCATCGCGCCGCCGAACTGAGCCGGCACAGCCACTTGGGCAAAGTTGCTGGCGATGGCGACTACCAGACAGAGGCTGCCCAGAAGCAGACTGCCGTAGCGACCTTCGATCAACCGGCCGAATTGATACAGCCAGATCAGGTTGAACACGAGGTGCAGCACGCCGAAGTGAATAAAGACCGGAGTGACCAGGCGCCAGAATTCCCCCAAGCGGATACTGGCGAATTTCAATGCCCACGCCTCTGAATTGAAGCCGTGCTCAACCGCAAGTTTGCTTCCCAACTCCGCTGGGACCGCATTAAAGGCGAGCGCCTTCATGGCGGCCGTCGGTCCATTGGGAAACTCACCGAAATTGGTCAGCACAGCCACGCCGATCGAGGCCAGGATCAAGGCCAAGGTCAAACCGCCACTGCGGGTTTGGGCGGGCCCAGCTTGCTGCAGATTTCGCTCGAATCGCCGCTGCCGCTCCAACTTCGCCCGCTGCACATCGGCTGCCCGCTGGGCTGCTTCCTGATACCGCCGCTCCTGCGGATTGGCGAGATAAGCCTCCAACTCGCGGCGAGCCCGCTCCAACTGGTCTTCGTCCTTGACCCAGATTTCGAATCCGGCGGTCTCACGTTCGAATTTGGCCTCAATCCCCTCGGCCAGCAGCCAATCGGTCAAGACACTCGCTTGGTGTTCCGTCGGCAACGTTCCTATCTGTCGCATGTCGCTTCGCCATTCACTTGATGTCTCGATGCCCGCCGCCCGCCAGCCTGCTTCCGCAGCACACTCTGCGCCATCACGTTCTGCGCCGACACGTTCTGCGTCACCGCACTCTGCGTCACCGCAATCCGCTTCGCCGCACTCTGCGGGAGGCTCAGCGCACGGCTCGGTCGGCCTGAGCCAATTCCAATTCTTGCCGCACTCGTTCAACCTGGTCGTAGTACTCCCGACGGGCAAGCAACGAGGCGGCTGCTTCATCCAGGATCACGACCACGTCCCGATGCAACTGCAAGGCAGAGGCCGTGACTTGAGCCGTTACCGGCCCCTCGACCGTATCGCGAATCGCCCGCGCCTTGTGCTCACCCAAGGCCAGCAACAAACATTGACGCGAATCGAGAATCGTCCCCACGCCCATCGTCACCGCCATTCGGGGCACCTGGTCCTCTCCGCCAAAAAATCGGGCGTTGTCGCGGATCGTCTCGCCCGCCAACGTTTTGACCCGGGTCCGACTGCCGAGAGAGGAACCGGGTTCGTTGAAAGCGATATGCCCATCAGTCCCAATTCCCAAGAGTTGCAGGTCGATTCCGCCCGCCTGACTAATCTGCCGCTCATAACTCTCACAGTGCCGGTCAAAATCAAGCGCTCGCCCGTCGGGCACATGCGTTCGCTCGGGCCGAACGTTCAAATGCCGGAACAGGTGCTCCTCCATGAAATAGCGATAGCTTTGGGGATGCGTTCCGGGCAATCCGACGTACTCGTCCAGATTAAAAGTCGTGACTTGCGAGAAATCGAGCCCTTCCTCGCGGTGCCGCCGCGCCAGTTCGCGGTAAACAGCCAACGGCGTCGAACCCGTCGCCAAGCCCAGGACCGCGCGCGGCCGCTGCTGAATCTTCCGGGCAATCAAGTCCGCCGCAGCCAGCCCGGCCGCTTCGGCCGTTGCATGAATCACCACCCGCATTCGCCAGTCTTCCTCTCTTGTCCAGACAACCCTGCTTTCAGGTTCGGCCTCGATTCCCGTTCAAAATGGCTTCCCGAGTGAAACCGTGGCGAGTTCACCATCGGACTGGTTGCACCGTGATTCGACGGCCCAACCGACTCGCCCAGCGATTAGTTGTATCGCAATCGACGCTTGGGGCCACCCCCGCCCTTGGGATCAAACCGGCGTTTTTCCATTTCGGCGTTGCCCTGTTGAGTTTTTTGCGCGAAAGTCCCGCTCAGAGGCAGAGTCGAGTGCGGCCTGGCACAGGTCGACCACGCTCCCTGTTCGAGGCTGCCAAAACCTCCCCCTTCCGATCGCGTTCCTCATTTTCAACTCATGAGTGAAACCACCTCCAACCCCGGCTCGGCGACCCCTCAATTCCTGGTTGATGACAACGCACAGCCCTTTCGGCTCGGTCCCCGACCAGCCGCTTCCGGGTTGGACGGAGACTTGCTCGACCAAACCCGCAATCAGATCCGGGAACTGGTTGATGAAATCGCTGCGCTGGCCAAGTCGGGCTGCTCCCAGGCGACCTTTTTCGAAGGCTTTTTGACCCGCACCACAAGCGCCCTGGCCAGCAGCGGGGGCGTGGTCTGGACCCGCTCCGCAACAGACGGACCGCTGGAAATTGCTTTTCATATCAACTTCAACCAAACCGTTTTAGCCAGCAACGAAGCGGCTCAGGCCCAGCACACTCAGTTGCTGCAACGCGTCCTGGCTGCACCCGAACCGCTGCTGGTTCCTCCCGACACCGCCAGTGACAATCATCCCGAAGGCAATCCGACTCCCTTCCTGCTGATCCTCGCTCCACTGCGAATCGATCAGCAACTGGTTGGACTGGTGGAGATCTTTCAGCGGCCGGGCGGTGGACCGGCCACCCAGCGCGGCTACCTTCGCTTCCTAGCGCAAATGGCTGATCTGGCCAGCGACTTTCTCAAGAGCCGGCGGCTCGAGGAATTCTCAGCCCAGCAACAGCTCTGGACCGAATTGCAACAATTTTCGGAGGCGGTCCATGCCTCGCTGGACCCGGATCAAGTCGCATTTGCGATCGTCAACGAGGGGCGGCGAATCATTGGTTGCGACCGCGTCGCAGTCAGCCTCGCCCAAGGAAAGCAACAACAAATCGTCGCCGTCAGCGGATTGGACTCGATTGAGCGGCGGGCGGCGGAAATCAAACGGCTCGCCGAACTGGCCACCGCGGTCGGAAAGGGCCGCGAGTCACTCTGGCATCCGGCCAACGCCCAGCCTCTCGCCCCGCAAATCGAACAACCGCTGCAGGCCTACCTCGACCAGTCCCACGGCCGCGCCGTGGCCATCATTCCCTGGTCAGCGCAGCAGTCCGGACAGAGCGACGACCCTCGCTCGCCAACTCCCGCGGCCGCTCCCTCGGCAACGCTGATCCTGGAACAACTGAGTCATTCCGGCTTCTCGCCCGAACAACGGCACCGCGCAGCGCTGCTTCGCCCTGCAGCCGAGTCCGCTCTGGCCAACGCCCTGCAGGTCGACCGTCTCCCCTTCCGCCGCGCGCTCTCGGCGATCGGTCAATGGACCGCGCCCCTGGCCGCCGAGCGGCTGACGCGGACGACCCTCTGGCTGGCCGCCAGCCTCTCAGTCGTCGCAGTGCTCTGGCTGCTCCCTTGGCCGTTTGCGCTCGGGGCCAAGGGAAAGCTCTCTCCGATTGACCGGCAAGAGGTTTACGCAGCCGTCAACGGCACCCTCCTCGAAGTGCTTGAGCCCGACTCCCCCGACAGCCTCGTGCCCGAGGGTGCAGTCCTCGCGCAAATGTCCAACCACGAACTCCAGCTGCAACGGGAGCGGTTGACTGGGGAGTTGGCCAAAATCGAGGTGCAAATCAGCAATCTCAATCACCAGCAATTGGAAAAAACCCGCGGCAACAACCGGGAACAGGAGCGCCGCGACCGCTTCTACCTCGAGTCCGAACTCGCCAAGGCAACCGCCCTCAGGGAGAGCATTCGGGAGGAACTGGAGATCGTCGAAGGCCAAGTCGCAGCCCTCACCATACGCAATCCGATTTCCGGCCACTTGGTCGATTGGCAGATTCGCCGCCAACTCCTCGGCCGTCCCGTCAACCGCGGCGACCGCCTGATGAGCGTCGTCCCCCCCAGCTCCGAGTTCGAAGTCGAACTCTTACTCCCGGAAAAACGGGTCGGACACCTGCTGGCTGCGGTCAAGGCAAGCGAAGAACCACTCTCCGTTCACTTGACGCTCGCCTCTCAGCCAGAGTTGCCTCTTCTCGGTAAAATCCACGAGGTCGACCAAGTGCTCGCGCCGCATGACGGCGAGGGCAACGCACTCCGAATTCTGGTGCGATTCGACAACACGACCAGTGTCACTGCGCCCCTGCGGAGCGGCACCCGCGTGACGGCCCGCATCGAGTGCGGCTCCCAACCGCTTGGATACGTCCTCTTTCACGAGCTGATCGAGACGCTTCGAGGTGGCTGGAAACTCTGGTTCTGAAACCACACAACCACGGCCGATTCGGGCTCTCCGCTCCTCAACATCGGCCACAATCCAACCCCACAATTCAGCTTCAGCTATAATTCCCTACCATCGCCTCCAGCGTATTCTTTTCAAAGGCCATCCTCAGATGATCGCTTTCCGCGCAACCCGCCTCCTGCTCGCCAGTTCGATTGCGACCGCATGCCTGGCTGCTCCGCTCCTCATGGCCCAACAGTCGGGGACCTCGATTGCCCCAAGCCAGTCGGTTATCAGTCCAACCTCCATCCAGCTTGCCGATTCCGGCCGTGCCAACAAACCCACTGCGGGAGAGAATTACGTCGACCTGCAGGATTGCGCCGTCCATCTGATCGATGACATCGATGTTCCGGCCCGCGAGGCCGGCCTGCTGAGAGGCGTCAATGTGGTGGAAGGCCAAGTGGTCAAACAGGGCGAGTTGCTTGCCCAGATCGACGACCAACTCGCTCAACGTCAATTGGAGGAAGCCCAGTTGAAGCAGAACATCGCCACCGAGAAGGCAGAAGACAACACCGATGTCGAGGCCGCCGACAAAAAGCAGAAACTGCTGGCGATCATGTACGAACGGAAGGCCAAACTGCTGCGCGACAGCTCCGCGTCGCAGGAAGACGTGGAGACCGCTCGCTTCCAAAAGGAAACCTCTTTCTTCGAGTTTCTCAAAGCTCAGCGCGATAAGAAGCTGGCGGCCGAAGAAGCCAAGGCCGAAGGTGTCAAAGTCAATGCCGCCAACGACAGCATCGCCCGACACCAGCTGACCTGTCCCATCGATGGACATGTCTTTCAAGTGTTCAAGGAACCCGGCGAGTGGGTCGCAGCCGGAGACACTGTACTCCGCGTTGCCCGCATGAATAAACTCAAGGCGACGGGCCTCGTCGACGCAACACTTTACTCGGCTCAACAAATCGCCAACCGGAATGTCGTGATCACCATTCAGCTTGCCCGGGAACAGACCACCCAACTTCCAGGAAAAATCGTCTATATCGACTACGAACGCAAAGAGGGTGGCAAGAAGTTTCAGGTCTGGGCGGAAATCGAAAATCAGCAGGTCGATGGCCAGTGGGTACTCAACCCAGACGATTACGTCTCCATGCGCATCCTGCTCAATTAAAGAGCCGGCAGTGCACGAGAGGTCCGAACGGTGGAACCGTTCGCCGGTCGGTGCGCCCGAACCAGCCAAGCTCGCTGCGGCTGCTCAGGCTCAGTCAACCGACGACCCTGTTCGCTCCCCCCCCGGCTGAGTCCCGGCGGCACCCTGCCCCACTGCCCTGCTGCCCTGCTGCCCTGCTGCCCTGCTGAACCACTGTCGCGCCCAATGGTGCGAGACGACTCAGCGAATCCACATGAAGGGTTTGCCGTTCTCATCCAAACGCAACTCAACGCCCAAACTCGGCTTGGTCTGCTTCAGCAAGTCGACAATCGTCATGTAGTACGGGTGTTTCTTTTTGACGACGGTGACCAACGTCTTGGTCGGGTCCAGCTCTTTCCGCGCCAAGGCATTCCAGTCATAAAGCACGGGCACCTCGCACAGTTCCGAAACGGCGTTGACCGCCTGCTGTAGAGGAAAGCCCTTGATCTCAATGTCACGCCGCTGAAACAGTTTCGGTTCGGCTTGGCTGACAGGCACATCAATCGGCCAGCCTACGGGCCAGTGTTCGTCCGCGTCAGCCGAGGCCCTGATCGCCAACTCAATCTCTTGGCCCTGCTCGCGTACGGGAACCAGCACCAAGCCAGCCGGCCGCAAGGCGGCAGCCAGAGCCGTCCCGGCCGATAACCCCTGCAACTCATCCTGCAGATCGCCCGACTCATCAAGCGCCCTCCAAGCTGATTCGGGAATCCTCGCTCGTTTGCCCACCTGGCGGATCAGCCCGCGAACGAATTCGGTCGCCGAGGAACCTTTGGTCGGCTTTTCTACGGTCTGCCCCAACTCTCCACTCAAACCAACCAACTGCTCGCTGGTCAATCCAAACGCCTTCTTCTCCGCCAGCGCGACCTTGGCTCCGTCATCGCGCAGTTTCTGAATGTAATTCCGAATGCCCGCGACATCTGCCTGCGAGAAGCGAGCGCCTGGCAGACTCAAAGCGGCACCTTGAATCACGCCCTTGACCCTGATTACGACCGTCCGGCCGGAGGGCAATTCCTCGATCGCGGCGCTCTCGGGGCGGCGCACCGAACTGATTTTCACACTGTCGGCTCCGACTCCCTCCAGTATTTCCGCCCACTCTTGCTGGATGCCCAATTCACCCCCGGCGGCGGCGGTCAGTTGCAGTTCGACCAATCTCTGCTGCGCCGCAACCTCGCCCTGAAACATCCCTCCACTCGCGAACAGCAGCAGTCCCAGTTGGCGCCAGAATCCCCATTGGCACCAAATTCGTTGCGTCCACATCACCTGCACCTCCCCATTTCACTCAGCAATTAGATACTCCGACTGGAGCGACCGGGTCGACGTGCGCGGCCTAATCTGCAACCCCATAGCGGACAATGCAATAGACCGCTTTGAACAAATCCCGAATTCCGATTTTTTTGCCATCCTTGTAACCCCGCGCGTGGTAGGTCACCGGCACCTCCGCGATGCGGTAGCCCAGTCGAGCGAGCTTGGCAGTCATTTCAGGCTCAATCCCGAAACGATTCTGTTTCAGCTTGAGGTCCTTGAGCACTTCCCGTCGAAAAGCCTTGTAACAGGTCTCCATGTCAGTCAAATGAACGCCGTTGAACAGATTCGAGGCGGTGGTCAGAACCCAGTTTCCGAAGCGATGTACGAACGACTTATCTTGTACCTCAGTGCCAATAAAGCGACTTCCAAAAACTACATCCGCTTCATCTCGCAGCAACGGAGCCAACACGGCCGGAAGATCAGCCGGGTCATATTCCAAGTCCGCATCCTGAACCACAATCAAATCACCCATCGCGTGTTCAAACCCCGTCCGCAAAGCAGCACCCTTGCCCTCATTGACGGGCTTGAGGACCAATTTAAACCCGGGTAAGCCATCCAGCTTCTGCAGCACCGCATGGGTCCCATCTCGGCTGCAATCGTCCACAACAATCAGCTCCTTGGCAAAGGGGAGCGCCGCGAGGCGACTGAGCACGCGAGCAATCGTCTTCTCTTCGTTGTAGACCGGGACGACAATTGAGGTGATCACCGTTTTCGGGGCCGCTGCCCTTAGCCCATCATTTGGATCGACCGCCGCCACGCACTCTAATGCCTGATATCGCTGCAATTCTTCCCGGACCAGTCCCTCGCAGTTTTCCAAGCGCGAGAGGACTTCGTCCAGCGAAGGGAAACAACCAGAGGGAGGCGCAGTTTCAGTCATGAGTGGCAACATGGAATCAGCTCGGGAAAATTGTACGGCCGCGCCAGCCTCAAGAAAACGTTCGGCGGCGGGACTGGCGGCGGCAAGGCGGTGGCCCCCGCGTCGAAACGTGCCGCCACTGGAGAGAACGGGGCTCAGCGAAAATGGGAACCGAGCAGACTCCGGCTCTCAGCCTGGCGCTGCCGAACCCTGAAAGGCCGACTCCAGAGGCGCCGAGTCCAAAAACCTCGCAGAACCGGTCCTGACCGTACAGGTTAGGTTATTTTCCTCGACGAACTGGCCAATTTGGTCCGCTTTTGCCCCGGCCCGAGTGCCGGTCCCTGCGTGTTGTGCCGCCGGCCAAGCGCCGCCAACAAGGATGCCCGGGATAGCCCCCCCTACCCTAACACGCTCCGCGGCACAAACGCTACATCCGACAAAACAGAAATGTCGGATACAGCACTGCCCTTTCTCCCAATCGTGACAAAAAAAGCCCGACTGACTTTCGTCAATCAGGCTTCTTAATTCAAAGCTTGGTTTGAGATTTGTTCGGGATACCAAGTTCTCCGGTGGCCAATGGCTCACCCCACTCGCTCTCGGTGAACTTGAGCGGACTGAATTAGTCCCAACTCAGCGTGCCACCCGTCTGGTATTCCGTCACGCGCGTTTCGAAGAAGTTCTTTTCCTTCGAAAGATCCATTGTCTCGCTCATCCAGGGGAACGGATTGGAACTGCCGTACTGCACGGGCAGACCAACACGCTCCAGCCGACGGTCGGCGATGTGCTGGACGTATTCGCGGAACAGGCCCGCATTCAGCCCCAACACGCCGTTCGGGAGACAATCCTGGGCGTAGGCAATCTCGAGCTCGACTGCTTCACGCACCCGGTCGACCATTTGCTGTTGGAACTCAGGCGTCCAGATTTCCGGGTTCTCCTGCTTGATGCCATTGATCAAGTCAATTCCGAAATTGAGGTGAATCGATTCATCCCGCAGGATGTACTGGAACTGCTCGCCAATCCCCTTCATCAGGTTCCGCCGATGGAAGGAAAGAATCATGACAAAGCCCGTGTAGAAGAAAACGCCTTCCATGATCAGGTAGTAGCCGATCAGGTTCTTGAGAAAGGCCTGCTTTCCTTCGAAGCTGTCCGTGGTGAAGTCCGGGTCGAGGACTTCCTTGGTCAATTCCATTTCGAAAGCGTCTTTGCGGGCGATCGCCGGAACCTCCCGGTACATGTTGAAAATCTCGCCTTCATCCAGGCCAAGACTTTCCACGACGTAGAGGAAGGTGTGGGTATGGACCGCCTCTTCAAATGACTGGCGAAGCAGGTACTGCCGGCATTCGGCATTCGTGACGTGCTTGAAAATGGCGAGTACCAGGTTGTTGCCAACCAGGCTCTCGGCAGTCGCAAAGAAGCCCAGGTTCCGCATGATCACGGTTCGCTCATCCGCGGTCAGCTGATTGGAACGCCAAATTTCGATGTCCTTGTTCATCGGGACTTCGGTCGGCATCCAGTGATTGGCGCAACCGTTGATGTAGTGCTCCCAAGCCCACTTGTACTTCAGCGGCATCAACTGGTTGACATCGACTTGATGGCAACTGATCAGGCGTTTCTCCTTGGCGTTGATCCGGGAGGATTTGCCCATCGTGCTGATACGGTCCTGAATGCTGGGTCGTTCTTGAAGGTCTAAAGACATAGTTCGCTCCATCGAAGAAAAAGGCGAATAAGGTCGGAAGTAGTCGGAAGGAAAATCGAGGCAATCCAAGCGGCCTGCTGAGGCCACAAGCGGCTGAGCCACCCGGCCTCACCCCCAGTCATTGAGGGCGGCAGAGGTTGCTCACCGAACGATGCCGGCTTCTCGGTGCTGGCTCTCTCGCAGCATAACCGAAAACCGAACTGCCGAGTCACCGCGTGCCTCGATAAAAAGCCCACGTGCCCCGGTAAAAATCAAAGCAAATCCCGGGCTGGAAGTGAGATCGTTCAGCCAATCGCAATCCAACCCGAACCAGCCAGACACCTCAGGTGGCGAACCCGGTTTCCCGGGTTCGGTCACTCTGCCAGTGCGAGCATGCTGTTTACATCCACCACGTTCCCGACCGCGCAGGTCACGGTGAAATTCTCGCGTGAAATTCTCGCGTGAAATTCTCCCGTGAAATTTATTCGTTTGCGAGACAACCTCGCGGCCGGTTGCGTTCAGCTGCCGAGTCGGGAGCTTACTGGCAAGCCTCGCAAGTGGGATCATCCAGACTGCAAGCCTTCACTTGCGAGGCCGGCAGATCCGATCCGCGATTGATCGTCACATCACCCGAGGCGCTGCGGTTTTTCATCCACCGCGGCTGTACCCCGAACTTGTTGATGTCAACCGTCGACTTTTCCACGTTGGTCGCGCCCAACGTGCGGAGATAATAAGTCGTCTTCAAACCGGCTTGCCAAGCCAACTGGTACATGTCGTCCAACCGCCGTCCACTGGGCTGAGCCAGGTAGAGGTTCAGCGATTGGCCCATGTCGATCCATTTCTGGCGACGGCTGGCGCACTCGATCAGCCACTTTGGCTCGATCTCAAACGAGGTCGCATAGCGGTCTTTGATGTCCTGAGGCAATCCCGGAATCTCGCCGAGGACTCCGTCAAAGTACTTGATCGCTTCCAGCAGGTCTTTGCACCACAATCCCCGCTCTTTCAACTCAGTCACGAGGTTGATGTTCAACTGCACAAACTCTCCGGAAAGGTTGCTCTTGACGAAGAGGTGCTTGTACATCGGTTCGATCGATTGGGTCACACCGATGATGGTTGAAATCGTCGCGGTGGGAGCGATGGCCATCACGTTGCTGTTCCGCATTCCGTGCTGGCGCAGATGCTCCCGCACCGGGGTCCAGTCCATCGAAGCGGACGTATCCATGTCGACCGACATCCCGCGTTCCTGCTCCAGCAGGCGGACGGTATCGATCGGCAACAGACCGCGGTCCCACTTCGAGCCGCGGTAGCTGGAGTAGGTCCCGCGTTCCTTGGCCAGTTCACTGGAGGCCAGAATCGCAAAGTAGGAAATCGCTTCCATGCTGCGGTCGGCAAATTCCACCGCCGCCTTGCTTGCATAGCTGATCCCACAGGCTGCGAGAGCATCCTGGAAACCCATCAAACCGAGGCCAACCGGTCGATGACGGAGATTGGAGTTCCGCGCCTCGGCAGTCGGATAGAAATTGATGTCGATCACATTGTCGAGCATCCGGACAGCTGTCCGAACCGTTTCTTCCAGCTTCTTCAGATCGAGTTGCCCATCCTTGACATGGTTGAGCATGTTAATCGAGCCGAGGTTGCAGACCGCTGTCTCATCTGCCGAGGTATTCAAAAGAATCTCGGTGCAGAGATTGCTGCTGTGGACCACCCCGCAGTGATCCTGGGGCGAGCGAATGTTCGATGGATCCTTGAAGGTGATCCAGGGATGCCCTGTCTCGAACACTCGGGTAAGCATCTTTCGCCACAAGTCCCTTGCTTCCAGCGTCCGGGAGAGCTTGATCCGTCCCGCCGCGGCTTCGGCCTCATAGAACTTGTAACGCTGCTCAAAAGCCTTGCCGTAGAGATCGTGCAGGTCGGGAACTTCGTCGGGACTGAACAAGGTCCACGGCCCGCCCTCCACAACCCGCTTCATGAACAGGTCAGGAATCCAGTTCGCGGTGTGCATGTCGTGGGTCCGGCGACGGTCGTCGCCCGTGTTCTTCCGCAAGTCGAGAAACTCCTCGACGTCGAGGTGCCAGGACTCGAGATAAGAGCAAACCGCGCCCTTTCGCTTGCCGCCCTGATTGACCGCCACGGCCGTGTCACTGACGACCTTGAGGAACGGAATCACGCCCTGACTTTGACCGTCAGCAGGTTGTAGAACTCGATTGCCCGCGAGGTCTTTTGCTCGCCCTCGTTCAGCGCCAAGCCCATCGCGACCCGCATCCAGAAGTACTGGGGGGCTTCGAACCGGCGTCCGTCAATGTGCAGCAGGTAGCGGTCATAAATCGTCTGCAGGCCGAGGTACGGGAACAACTCGTCCCGCTCAGGCACGATCGCGTCAGCCAACCGCTCCAAATCAAATTTCCGCAGTTCCGGGGCCAGCCGCTCGGCCGCGATCCCCTGCTCGATGTAGTTTCCAAACATGTCCCGATAACGCTCGGCAACATGATTTTCGTTGGCTGACTTGTCCAGCGATTCGCGGTAGATGATGTTCAGAATCAACCGGCTGGCGACGCGATCGTAAGAGGGGTCTTCTTCAATCTTGGCCCGAGCCGCAAGAACCATCGCCCGGCTGATTTCCTTGGTCGTGATTCCGTTGAAAAACTGCTTTTCAACCTCTTCAAACAGCAGCGGCGCCTCGGCCGCTACGCTCAACCCTTCACAGGCCGTGTCGACCTGCCGGCGAAGCCGATCAAAATCGAGCCCTTCCAGTCGTCCTTCAGCGGAGACCATGATCGCCGGGAACGGTTCGGCACTCTCCATCCGCTCTTCAGCCCGCAGCTGTCGAATCTTGGCGTGCTCGGCGCGGTACAGAATATAACGGCGTGCGACCGAGAAAAACTCGTTCCGCATCAACTCGTTTTCGACCCAGTCCTGAACCTGTTCAACGCCCACCACACTTCCCTGACGGCCGGATTGATCGACCGAGGAAACAACCTCCTGCGTCATCATCTCGATTTTCTGCAGCAAGGCATCGTCCAGCAGGGAAATTTCAGCCAATCCGCGGTCGGCACAGAATGCCTTGGCCATTGCCCGTACGATCAAAGCCTGTTCAAACGGAACAACTCGGCCGTCCCGCTTTCGCACCACCAAATCGACGCCGACCAGCGAACCACCCGGAATTCCCGAGTTCCCGGCTACCTCGCAGTTGGCCCCGTCCTGAACCTTGCTGTCTCTCGTGTGATCCATTCGACATCCACCCCTATTTTTCAATTAATCGCAAAACCCGCGACCTCATCCCAAACAACCCGTTCAACCGTCGAACATCCAGCCAGAGAAAAATCGCCTCGCAACCGATCCCGCCGACTGGGACCTGACCAAAAACCGGGGCTCCCAAACTCGAGGGACACGCTGCTCCGTCGAGCCGGCTTCGTCACCCCAATCTCAAACTCGCCCCAAGCCTTTGATTCCGCTCTGAACTGGAGGCAACACCAAAACGGTCCCACCTGACCCTCGTCACAAGTCGCTCTTCAAAGAGGCCCTGTTCCCAGCGGAGTTGTGTTCAACCAATGCTTTCTCGGCTACCGGGAAGACACCTTTGGTCCGACTTGAAAGATGACGACGACAGGGCCGCCCAAATGGCTCAAGCCTCCCTGCTCATCAACCTCCTCAAATCAACCTGCGTCTTCCAGAACGCCGTGCTCAGCTTTAAATTCCTGGCTCTCGCTTCCCTTGCTCCGGGTTTCGCGGCAAGTTGCCCGCGAACCCCTGCCTCTCGTTGCCGACTGGCAGACCCCTCATTCAGGTGCCCATTCGAGGCAACCTTGACGTCCAGCCAGCCCTCGGCCGCGGCCCCCGGCTTATTCCTCCAACCCGGCCCGGTCCGATCCATTTCGAGGCAGCTTAACGCCCTTCGAACCCACCACCAGAACGGCTCTTTCCGGGAGTCAAAACTGACGCCTCGAGGAACGCCACCCGATGAAGGTCCCTTCACCCTGTCTGATGAGGTGGGAGCCCAATATATCGACGCCAAGTGCTTTGTCAACACAATATTTAGTGCTTGCACTCTCATCGACTTTTGCGGGAATTCCCTCCATTTTTTTCGAAAAATCGGTGAATTTTGCCCCACCCCAACTCCGCTTCCCCGGCTCCCAAAAATCGAGTTCTGCCTCCCTTTTCCGAGCCTTGAAAAGTTGTAAAAAAAACCGACTCAACCAGAAAAAATCCCCCCAAAAGAGCGGCTGCTTCCGATTCGTGCAGGAACGCTGGGAATCGCGGGATCCCAAGCGGCGCCCCCGCCTCAACCCGACCCGCCAGCCGCGTTCGGATCGGCCTCGCAGCGGGCAGCCTCGGTGCCGTGCCTCGGTGCCGTGCCTCAATGCCATCTTCAATCCCCCACGGTTCACGCCTCGCTCCCGCTCCCTGGACCACAGCTGATCTCGCCAAACCGCCGCCGTATGAGCTAATCTGGGAAGCCGTGCTCGCCCAGCGTTGCCCAGGCCAAGCCAAGGGTTCCCCTAAACCGCATGATTTGACCACCGTGACCGCCAAACTCATCCAAGTCCTGACCAGTCGCCGCTTTTCGGAAGCGGACCGCCAAGGCCGCTTCCACCAGGTGCTCAGCGAACTGCAAGAAGCGACACCCAACCTGCGGGAGCCAAATTTCAAGCGGCTCGCCGAACCGGAACTCGAGTTTTTGTACCGCGCGATCGATCGACATTTCCTCGATTCGACCATCGCCAAAGCGATCGCCGCGGGACAGCATTCGCTCTCTTTTCGCATCTCTCGCCGGATGACCTCCACCGGTGGCTGTACCACGTCCCGCTTCCACCCCAAACACGGCCAGGGGACTTTTCAAATTGCGATCGCCGCTCAACTCCTCGCCCAGACCTGGGCCAACCGCGAGCAGGCAACCGTTTGCGGCGTCACCTGCCACGACATGCGCGAGGGACTTTGCCGCATCATGGAGCACGAACTGCTGCACCTTTGCGAAATGCTCGTCTGGAAGGACTCCAGCTGCGCTCAAAGCCGTTTCAAAAGCATGGCCCAGCGACTCTTCGGCCACCGGGCCTCCAAGCACCATCTCCTGACCAATCGCGAAGCGGCCGCTTTGCAACACAACCTTCGCCCCGGCGATCGCGTCTGTTTCCCTTTCGAGGGACAACAACTTCTGGGAACGATCAATCGAATTCACAAACGAGCCACCGTGCTCGTACCCGATACTCGAGGGCAAGCCTATTCCGATGGCTCGCGGTACCTCAAGTACTATGTCCCGCTGCGGAACCTCGTCAAATGGCCCGGCTGATCCGACACGCCAGTGCTTCCCCAATCCCACCCTTCAGTCGCAAACTCCGCTGGAACCATCCGCTGGTAACAGCCGCTTGACTGGCGTGCGAGAGCCAAGGGTGAAGTTGCCGGATCGGGAAAGGTCAAGTCCCTGCCTCGAGCGCCCTGTGCCTCGGGGGCAGCCGCGACGCTCCCAGTCCCCTGCCGCCTCGGTTCACCAGCAAACGACGTGCGCAGGCCTACAGCCGCAAACGCGTCGGCCGATCGACTCTGCGCTCTCCCGCTGTTTTTCCGCTCCCGGCGGCGCAAAACCCCGGCGGCGCAAAACCCCGGCGGCGCAAAAAAAACACCGTGGAGCCTATGCAAGCTCCACGGTGCGTTTGATCGCAATGCAGTTCAAGGAAGCTGGGAATTCAACCCAGCCAGCAGCCTAGCTCGCTGGCGAAACGGGTGGTGGCTCGTTGTTGTCAAAATCGATGTTGTCAAACAACGAGGTAAGAATCCAGCCCAACACGGCCAGCCGGCCAAGTCCAGCCAAACCGCCCGCGCCGCCGTAGCCGCCGCCGCCGCAACCACCACCGCCACAGTAGCCGCCCCAATCTCCGGTCGCGCCACAGCAACCACCAGCGGCAGCACCACAGGCGATGTCGTTGCCAACCATCGGGCCCGCATAAGCATCGACCACCGGGGCACCCGGAGTGCACGCATCACAGGCCGTGCT
>JAJTFE010000005.1:57398-68960 GCA_021298375.1 Blastopirellula sp.
AAATTGAATTGACCAAAAGCGTCCACTGCGGCTTCCGCAATCCGCTGATTGTTTTTCAGCAAGTAAGCCTTGGTTTGGGAGGATACTGTTCCCGAAACGAAATCGAACAGTTTGCCTACCAAGTTGCCATTGCTCATGGAAACCCGGTTGTTGCCGTCGATCCGGGTCGGCTGCTCGGCGCCTGCGCTGGTGGCTGACTCCGCAACCATTTCGGTCGATTCAAAAATTTCGCGAACTTGCGCGAAATCGGGATTCACGACAGCAACTTCCATCGTGTTGGCGCCGTCACCGCGGGCGACTTTCACACCGCAAGCGGCAAAGCCGTCCTTGCCGGTTGCCACAAACGAATAAACGCCTTCTTCAACTCCGGTGAACTCGAATTGTCCCAGTGAGTTGGTATCGACGGCGTGCTCGATCTTTCCCTCGCGCACCAGGCAGACCCGCAGTGCCGAGAGACCGCTGACCGACAGGTCGCGGTTGACCACGTTGACTCGTCCCTTCACTCCGCCCTGTTCATCAACAGCCAGCGTGTGATTGCGGAACGAACCAGTCAAACCAGAAACAGCGCCAGAGACAACAGCCGGACCAGTCGTTTTGATCGGGGTGTTGTCCAGCAAAAATTGGTGTGCCGACACGGCGGCAGTCGCCAGCAGCGGCAACGCCAGCACGTAGAACGCAAACCGTGCATAACCCATGGTGTTTTTCATCGAAAGAATCCTTGTTGCATTGCAATGAGAGAGGTGGGCGACCGTGATCAGCGGTCAAGGCACGAGTCGATCGCTGTTGCCAACGACCTCTCGCTCACGCCCCCATTATGAATAGGGCTACCGGTTGGGTCAATTAGTTAATCTGGTGGGTCTGGTGGGGATTTGAGCTAATTTTCCTTAACTTTCCCCACCGCCTCGGCCCTCCCCGCCCCCACCCCAACTGGGGATGTCAATAAACCAATTTCCGGACTGGAAGCGGAGGCAAACTTCGATTTTCCCATTCTCCCAGCGGCGCGGGCGGCAATTCCCGCCTCGACCCCCAGCCGCATCGCCCGCGCCATCCCGACAGGGTCACCGGCTCGAGCCACCGCCGAATTGAGCAACACGGCATCCGCCCCCAGTTCCAAAGCGAGCGCCGCGTCGCTGGCCGTCCCAATCCCGGCATCCACGATCACGGGAAACGAAGGATCCGTCGCCTTCAGGTCCGCGACGATCGTCTGCAGGTTGTGGGGATTGAGCACTCCCAAACCGGAGCCGATCGGACTTCCGGCCGGCATCACGCTGACGGCTCCGGCCGCCTTGAGCCGCCTCGCCAGGATCGGATCGTCACTGGTGTAGCAGAGCACCTCGAAACCCTCGGCCGCCAACAGCTCCGTGGCCCGCAATGTTTCAATCGGGTCAGGCAACAGCGTGCGGCTGTCACCCAGCACCTCCAACTTGACCCAGTTGTCGGCGGCAACCTCGAGACTGCGCAGGATCTCTCTCCCCATTCGTGCCAGGCGAACGGCTGTCGCGGCGTCGTAAGCTCCCGAAGTGTTGGGCAGCAGCTTCAATTTCTGAAGGTCAAGAAAGTCGAGCAGGTTGCGCCCGGAACTGTCGTACAGCCGTTCGCGACGGACCGCAAAGGTAACGACCTCGGCGCCGCTGGCGGCGATTGCCGCAGCCATCAGCTCGAATGACTCAAACCTCCCGCTGCCCATCAGCAAGCGGCTGCGAAAGAGCTGGCTCCCGATTCGCAGCCCTTTTGGTTCATTCGCGAGTTCCACTTCCTTGGTTTGCGTCACGTTCTAGCCTCCCCCCATCAGCGAGACGACCTCGACCCGGTCATCGCCCTGCAGCAGCCGCTCGTCAAAGCTCCGTTGGGACACGATCTCTCCATTAACCTCGACCGCCAGGCCACGACGCTGCAGGCCCAACTGCTGAAGCAATTGCTGAACGTTCGTTCCCGCGGGCACTTCGACCCGCTCTTCGTTGACAAGGAGGCAAATCGTCGAATGCCGTGTAGAAGGCTGGCTGGTCGACATTCAGAAGCTCTCTGCCATATCGCGGGCGTGATAACTGCTGCGGACAAACGGCCCGCTGGCCACCTTCTTGAATCCCATCGCCTTGGCTCGTTCTCCCAGATCGTGAAATTCTTCCGGGGGAACGTAGCGGACGACCGGCATGTAGCGAACCGGGTCGGGCTGGAGGTACTGGCCCAGAGTGAGAAAGTCGACTCCCGCTTCCAGCAGGTCGCCCAGCACCTCAAACACTTCTTCGGTCGTCTCGCCCAAGCCCAGCATCAGCCCGCTCTTGGTTTTGATATTGGGATTCAATTCCTTGACTCGCCGCAGCAGCGCTCGGGTCCAGGCGTAATCGCTCTTGGGCCCCCGGACGCGCCGATAGAGCCGCGGCACCGTCTCCGTGTTGTGATTGAAGACTTCGGGTGCCGCTTCGACGACGCGGTCCAGGGCCGGCTTGCAAGTCACAAAATCGGGGGTCAACACCTCGACAGCCGCGCCGGTCCGCTCCCGCACGGCGAGCACGCACTGATAAAAGTGATCGGCCCCGCCATCTGGCAGGTCATCGCGCGTCACGGAGGTAATCACCACGTGCTTCAGCCCGAGGCGGTAGGCCGCTTCGGCAACGCGGGTCGGCTCATCCAGTTCCAAAGCCTCGGGACGTCCGCGGCTGACGGCACAAAATCCGCAGGGCCGCGTGCAGACATTGCCGAGAATCATGAACGTCGCCGTTTTCTGCGAGTAACATTCGTTCCGATTGGGACATCGCGCGTTGTCACAGACCGTTTCCAGCCTCAGCTCGTCGAGCAACCCGGCCGTGAAGTGATTGGCATTGCCCTTGGGCAGTTGTCGCTTGAGCCATTTGGGGAGCCGTTGCAACTGGGTCTTATCTGCGGGCAAGCCAGGCGTTTGACAACCGGCCGCGGTTTTGGCCGCGCTGGCCGGATCGCCGGCGGGGAGATTCACAATCGGAAGTTGAGTCAATTCAGCACCATTTCCCTGACAAGCCACTGGAACAGTCGCGATGAATGCCTCATTATTATCCCGGGTCCGCGTTTGAAAAATGGCCTTTCGCCACGAAACTGCCCGGCCCGCCCTTGAAACCCCTGTTTGGATCCGGGGCCCACGGTTGTCGCCCCTGCGATTTGGACGCGAGATGTCGAAGAAAAAGCCAACTTCAAAAACCAAATCGCCCGGAAAGTCCCCCTCCCCATCGGGCGAAGCGGCGGAAGAGACGATCTCAGAAAACCGCAAAGCCCGTTATCGCTACGAAATTCTGGAAAAGATTGAGTGCGGGGTGGTTCTGCTGGGCAGCGAAGTGAAAAGCCTCCGCGAACACAAGGTTTCCATCGCGTCCGCAAACTGCTGGTCCAAAAACGCCAACTCTCCAAGCTCACCGGACGAACGGCCGAAAAGGGCTTGACCCTGGTCCCACTGAGAATTTACTTCAGCCCCCGCGGATTTGTGAAAGTGCAAATCGGCGTCTGCCGCGGGAAAAAGCTGCACGACAAGCGCGAAACGCTCAAGGCCAACGAGGCTCGGCGGAACATCGATCGCGAAATGCGCAAGCGACGCTAAAGCCCTGCCGCTCCGGAATCCGACTTTTCCGCTCAGCTGCCACTGGATGTCCCGCTGCCCGCTCCACCGGGCGCGAACCACTCGCTGGCTGATTGCGTTCGAAAAACAGGAAACGCTGCGCCGCCAAAGCGCTGCCGGATTTGCCCTGAACAAGCGTGGCTCACCTACAGCGGCCAGCTCGATAGTGCTAAACTGCTTGCTCGGAGACCCACGATTAGCCAGCGTGCCGCTCGGCCGGTTGTTCCCTTTATCCGCTTCGCCCCGATGCTCCAGCTCAATCAAATTCGCAAAGCCTTTCGGCAACCCGACGGAACCGAAACGCCAATCCTCGATGTCCCGCAGTATCGCTTGGCGGCGGGCGAGCAGGCGGTGCTGATCGGACCCAGTGGCTGCGGCAAAACCACGTTGCTGCACATTATCGCCGGAATCACCCGGCCCGACGCGGGAACGGTCCGGGTCGATGGAGTGGAACTGACCAAATTCTCTGAATCGGCTCGAGACCGAATTCGCGCCGACAAGCTGGGCTATGTTTTCCAGACATTTAACCTGCTGCCTGGCTTTTCGGCACTGGAAAACGTCATGCTCGGGATGACCTTTGCCACCAACCGCAGTTCCTCCGACCGAGCCCACAAACTGCTGGAGCGGGTCGGGCTGGGACATCGGCTCAGCAGTCGCCCGACAACGCTGAGCGTCGGCGAACAACAGCGGGTCGCCGTCGCCCGAGCGCTGGCGAACAAACCGAAACTGCTCTTGGCCGATGAGCCCACCGCCAATGTCGACCCGCGGAATCAACAGCAGGTGATCGATTTGATTCGGGATACCTGCCGCGAGGAGAACATTGCCCTGATCATTGTCACTCACGCCATGGAAGTCGCCGGACAGTTTGAGCGCGTCGATCGGCTGGATGAACTCAACCAAGTTGTCGCTCGGACGAGGAAAGCTGCCGTATGAACGTCTTCAAGATCGCGCTGCGCAGCGTGCAATACCGCGGGCTCGGCAGCCTCCTGACCATCCTCTCAATGGCTCTCGGCGTGATGATGGTCGTCGCCGTGTTGACCATTCACGGCGTGATCAGCGACTCGTTCAAGAGCAACACCAGCTTCGGCTACAACATTCTGGTCGGGGCCCAGGGCGGCAGCCTGCAGCTCACCATGAACTCGGTGTTTTACCTCAGCCAGCCGATCGACACGCTGCCTTACGAGTACTATCTCGCATTCTGCGACGAAGAAGTCCGCAGCCGGGAGCTTCGGAATTCCATTGCTTACAAGGGATTGGAAGAGTACCAACGCTCGGCCGAGTTGGCTGCCGGTCAACTCCCCGTGCCTGGACTGGGTGGATTCGATCAACTGGCGGCCGAGTTGACCCGCTCCCTGGTTCAGGACCAACGCCTGGCCTACATGGAGATCGAACAACCCGGCTTTTTTAACCGATTTACCGATACCGCGATCCCCATTTTGCTCGGCGACTATTTCCAGAAAGAAAATTCGGCCTGGCGGGTCTGCGCCACGAACCGTGACTTCTTCGACAAGCTCGTCCTGGACGTTGAGAAACAAAATCATTTTGAATTCGCCGAGGGCCGCTGCTTTGACAATTTCGACTCGGAGGCGGGTTACTTCGGGGCTGTTGTCGGCTCGCTGACTGCCCGCCAAGCCAAGCTCAAACTGGGCGACCGAATTCTGGTAACCCACGGCGACCCCTCGTCCGAAAGCTCCCACCTGCACGACCAAGAGTTTGTGGTGGTTGGGATTCTGGCTCCCACCGGAACGCCCAACGACCGGGTGCTGTTTGTCAACATGGAAGGCTTCTACCTGATCAATGACCATATCAAGCCCGAAAGAAATGGCTCGCCCGACCGGGCAATCAGCCCCGATTGATGCCAAGTTGCTCAATCGAACACCGCTGCCGATCGAGCATCGGGAGATCACTTCAATCCTCCTCCGCACTTCGAAAAACGACCCCTACAACCTGCTGGGAGAAATGCTCCCCCCGCGGATCAAGGAAGGAGAACTCGCTAATTCCTTGAAGTGGTCGCCATTCCGGCCCGTTCGATCCCAGACGGGCGCCCAGGCGGTCAATCCCGTCGGCGAAATCACCAAGTTTTTTGCCTTTTTCGTCGACCCTGTTCGCTGGCTACTCCTGGGCCTGACCATTCTGATTTGCGTCGTCTCGGGACTGAGCATTCTGGTTGGAATCTACAATTCGATGAGCCAGCGACACCACGAAATCGCGGTGATGCGGGCGCTCGGCGCCAGCCGCCCCAAAGTCATGGTCATCATGCTCCTGGAGTCTGTCCTGCTGGCTCTTTCAGGCGGCCTGCTCGGGTGGATTGGCGGGCACGCACTGAACGCAGCCCTCGGGCCCTATGTGGAGAGCCAAACCGGCGTTCCGCTCGGATTTTGGCACTTTGCCCCCAAAACTCCGGTCTTTCAGTATCTCTTCGGCAATTCCAATTTACCGCCCGCTCTCCTACAATTTGCCGTGTCGCCGGAGGTCCTGCTGATCCCCGGACTGATTCTGCTGGCAATTGCCGTCGGAATCTATCCGGCGGTCTCGGCTTATCGGGCTGATATCGCCAAATCACTCGGAAAATGACCGCTGGTTTTCGCTCAGGCTGTTGAAAAGGTCGTGGTCGGCTCCGGCGTCTCGATTTTGTTCGGCCGGTTAGCCTTGAGTCGGCGCTTTTGGACTGTGTCGGCGCTTTTGAACAGGCGGATATCAGCTCGCCCTGATCCAAATGAACGCGAGTTGCGTACAGGCGGGACGATTTTGCAATGCTTCGGCTGGAGTGTTTTAGCTGGGGAGTCGGCTCAGTTCGCGGCGTTAGACTCGCCACGCGAACTTCAATCGACCAGCCCAGCGGCGAGACCGGAAGTCGGCGCTGGGGTCGGAAGTCGGCGCTGGTATTGGGAGTCACCCCCGATTGCTGTCAAAACTCGCTGCGACGATTTTCGAAAGTTCAGATTTTCGAAAGCGTTGCTGCGGGGAAGGTGACGAGTTTGCGGGATTCAGGAAGGACAAGAGATCTATGTTGAACCAATTCCAGTTGAACCCTCAACCTGAACAGGATCGTTACACGACCTACCGGTCTGATGCCAAGTGCCTGTTTGATGCCAACCGTTGGCCAACTGCCGAACAGGCCGCTCAGATACTTGGCTGGCTGCGTCGCGCCCGGGCCTTTACCTGCCTGCTTATGAGCGCAGCTCTCTGTCTGGTTCTGAGCGCAAGCCCTGTTTCGGCTATGTCGGCACTCGCCCCGAGCGGGACGGGAGCAACCGGTGTGCTGGCGGCCGTCGCCACCGCGTCGAGTGCTTCAGCCTGTCCGTTTTGCTCGGCGATCAACATGACTTTTTGGGAGCAAATCAAGAGCCATGATGCGGTGGTGATTGCTCGATTGATCACGTTGCCTCCGCCGGTTGCGGAGATTGACGCCGAACTGCCCAAAGCCGAATTTGAAGTGGTTCGCGTCCTGCGTGGCAGCGAGCACATTGAGCCGGAGGCCATGTTTCGCGTGTTGCTGGTTGGCGACTACCCGGTTGGCCAGGAATTCGTGGTGATGGGAGTTAACCCTCCCGGTTTCGTCTGGTCTACTCCGCTGAAGGCCACTCCGCGAGTGGTGGAATACGTCGAGAGCCTCGGCAAGTTGCCGGAAAAGGGAGCTGAGCGACTTGCTTTCTTCCAGAAGTATTTCGAAGACGAAGAGAGCGTTCTCGCCTTCGATGCCTACGATGAATTCGCACGGGCTCCGTATGAAGATGTGCTCGCGCTCAAGGACCGCATGAACCACGACCAACTGGTGAAATGGATCCTCAACCCGGAAACCTCGGTCAATCGCCGCCGGCTCTACTTCACGATGCTCAGTGTCTGCGGCGGAGCGCAGGATCTGGAAATGCTCGAACGGCTGATTCGCTCCGACGACCGGAAGGAGCAGGCGGGACTGGATGCCTTGGTCTCCTGCTATTTGAAACTCAAGGGTCCGGATGGCTTGGAGCTGATCGAGAGGGAATTCCTCAAGAACGAAGAAGCTGATTACGTCGACACCCTCGCCACGATCTCCGCACTCCGCTTCCATGGTTCGGAAGAAAAGACGATTCCTCGCGAGCGCCTGGTCGCCGCGGTCCGAACGCTGCTGGACCGTCCCAAGATGGCCGACATGATTATCCCCGACCTCGCCCGCTGGGAAGACTGGACGGTGATGGAGAAGCTTGTAGAGCTGTTCAAGAACAGCACTGAAGACACGGTCTGGGTCCGCGTCCCGGTCATTCAATACCTGCAGGTCTGTCCGCGGCCGGAAGCCAAAAAGCACATCGAGGAGTTGCGGAAAATCGATCCCGATGCGGTGGCCCGCGCGGCCTTGTTTAACGAAATCGATCTCGATGAAGACGACGATTCAGAAAAAGCCGACCCGTCAACGACCGAGGAGCCGGCGAATAAACCGGCAGATCCTGCGGCTGGTTCCGGAGGCGGCACGACAGGAGGCGGCACGACTGGAGGCGGCGGGGAGGAAGCAGCCCAGCCCGAGCAGATTCCGCAAACGGTCCGCCGGGTGCCTTTTCCGCCTGAGCTCCCCATGGTCGCCCCACCCGAACAATCAGCCTCTGGCTTGGCCGCAGCCTTTGTGGCCGCAAAACCGGCCCAACCGGCCGCCTCTATCCGCTCGGGCGATTTGAATGAACCTTCGCTGGTGACTAACGTAGAACAGGTAAAACCCGACTCGCTCCCACCGTCCATGGTCGCCGAGATCCCGGGCGAGACGCTGACCAGTCTCCTGCCAACGGCTCCGCTGGCACCAGCGATCCCCGTTGATATCGGTTTGGTTGACCTTCCGGGCGTCGACAAGCTACCAGTCGCTGGAGCGGTCACACCGGGGCTGCCCAGCCGGTTTGACCGCTGGTGAGTGTGAGCAACCTGCCATGCCGGCAGTAAAAGTTGAACGGCCGCGACCCGCCAGCCCCTTTTGTGAATCCTCTCCAGCCCGTTTGGTTTCGTAGCACAGCAGAATCCCATGAGTTCTTCAACTGTCAGGCAGGCGGTGGCCAAAATGTCGGCCGCAGAAACTGAGCTCGATTTGTCTGAGGGCGAGCCGCAAGAATCGGGCTATCGAGCCATCAGCAAGGCGGCCGTTGCCTCGGTTGTGTTCGCGATTCTCGGTCTGTTTTCGCTGTGGGCTTCGGTTTTCGTGATTCTGCCGCTGCTCGGCCTGTCTTTGGCGCTGGTGGCCCGCTCGAATCTCCGGCGTTATCCCGACGAGTTGCTCGGCAGCACCCCCGCCGCGATTGGGCTGTTGGTCAACCTGCTGCTGCTGGTCGGCTCAATTGGCTACCACACCTATGTTTACGTCACAGAGGTTCCAGAGGGATACCAGCGAATCTCGTTCACCGACTTGAAGCCCAAGCCACGTGAATCGAACCTCCCCTATTCTCCGAAAGCGCCCGACCTCAACGGCAAAAAGGTCTTTCTCAAGGGCTGGGTACGGCCCAGCGACAAGCAAACGGGACTGAAGAGTTTTATTCTCGTGGGTGATTTCGGCAGTTGCTGCTTTGGCGGCAGCCCCAAGCCGACCGACATCGTGGCGGTCGATATCGTGATCGACGAAACGGTTGATTACAGTCTGATGCAGCGAAAAATCGGCGGGACCTTTCGGCTCAACACCCGCCCTGTTCAAGTCGGTGATGCCGAGCTCCCTGCTTTGTATTACCAACTGGAAGCTGACTTTATAAAATGAGGTTGAAGACCAACTCCGTCTTTCCTAAAAAGGCAGCTGCTGCCGGAGGGCCCCGCCCCTTTCCAGGGAGCAAGCGGTTTCGCCTGAGTTCTCCAGTTGAAAAAACCTGGTTGCCGTTTGCCCCACGATCGCCCGAGCGGCAAATGGCCTTGTCTCCGGGCTCTGTTTGCGGTGGTTGCATTTGCCTCCCCAGCTGTGTTGCGAGTGTGAGCAATGACAATACACAAGCGTGCTGAACACAAGCGTGCTGAACACAAGCGTGCTGAACCTGCTGGTGGTTCGCAGCGGGCAAGCACTTTTCTGTTTGGACTTCTGTCGGGACGGCTCCCCAGTGAGCACCCGCAGGTTATGGGCACCGATTCAAGGCCCCGATTTCTCAGACTGCCCGGTGCAAATTGCCGCTCGGGAATTGGCCGGCTGCTCTCCGGCATGTGCGGCGGCGGTTTCGCGTTGCTGTTGACCGCAGTCTTGGCGGCCCAGGACCCGAACCCTGCTGAAAGGCCCCCTCCGGTCTCTCAAAAAGAGGACCGGCCGAAAGTTGAGATCGCACAAAAAGCGGGCGAGCCGAAAGAGTTGACCTTTGACGACCTTGTCTTTGAGATGGAAAAAGGTGGTCAGTTCGAACGGTCAATGTTGACGGAAAAGATCACGCAGATGAACGGGGAACGCATCCGCATTCGCGGGTTTATCCGGCCAGCCTTCAAGGAGACCGGGATCTCCAAGTTCGTTTTCGTTCGGGACAATCAGGAATGCTGTTTCGGCCCGGGGGCCGCGCTGTATGACTGCATTCTGGTGGAATTGGCCGGAGACAAAACAACCGACTACACGGTCCGGCCGATCACGGTATTGGGGACGCTTTACCTCAAGGAATTCAAAGGTCCCGACGGCAACATCTGGGCGATTTACCGAATGAAAAACGCCTCGGTCGAATAAGCAAACCGGCGCCGCTCGGACCGGAACCAATCTTTCTCGCATCCCAACCTTGGCCGTCCTACCTCGCTCTCCGGCTCGCTGTTAAAATTGGGGCTCGTTTCAAGACGCAAGAGCCTCGGGACTGCAGCAACATGGCTATTTTTGATTGGGTCAGCCGCCGCATCTTTGACACGGTGCACCGCAACAATCTGGTTTACAACACCTGCTGGGAAGACCCGCGACTGGATCGCGAAGCGTTGCAACTCACGCCCACAGACAACGTCCTCGTCATCACCTCCGCAGGGTGTAACGCGCTCGACTACGCCCTTTGCGAGCCGAATCACGTTTATGCGGTCGACATGAATCCACGGCAGAACGCCCTGCTTGATCTGAAGCGGGCGGCGATCAAAGGCCTGGAGTTTGACGACTTCTTCCGGATGTTCGGCGAGGGCCGATTGCCCGGAGTCCGCAAGGTCTATCAGGCTCGGCTTCGAAGTTACCTTCCGGAATGGTCCAGAGGTTACTGGGACAGCAAGATCAAGTGGTTCGACAACCCCCGCAGCACTTTTTACTTCCGAGGCACATCCGGTTTCTTTGCCCGCCTGATGAAAGTCTACACGGACAAGGTCATCAAGGTCCGCCCCTGGCTGGAGAAGATGCTCAACACCGATTCGCTGGAAGAGCAGCAAGCCATCTATCGCAACCACGTGCGCGACAAGTTCTGGTCGGGTTTGATGAAATTCGCGCTCAATCGCGATACGACGATGTCCATGCTCGGCGTGCCCCGGGCTCAACGCCGCCAGATTGAGTCGACCTATTCAGGCGACCTGGTCAAATACATCCAGGAGTGCCTGGAGGGTGTGTTTGTCAAACTGCCGATGAACGAAAACTACTTCTGGCGGGTGTACATGAATGGAGCCTACTCCCGCACCTGCTGTCCGGAATATCTGGTCGAGCAAAACTTCCAGCGGCTCAAGGCTGGACTGGTTGAGAAGGTATCAACCCACACCAACTCGGTACAAGGCTTCCTCGAGGCGCACAACGGGACAATCTCCCGGTATGTGCTGCTCGATCATATGGATTGGCTCAGCGACCACTTCTTCCCGCTGCTGGAGAGCGAATGGCAGGCCATCGTCAATCGTGCGGCTCCGCAAACGCGATTGCTCTGGCGAAGTGGTGGCTTCAACACCGACTTCATCCACCAGGTCAAAGTCCAGGTGAATGGCCGGACCCGCTCCGCCGAGGAACTGCTCCACTACCACAAGGAGTTGGCTGCCCGGCTCCATCAACTTGATCGCGTCCACACTTACGGCAGCTTCTACATCGCTGACTTGAAGCTCGATTGACGATCGCCCCCCGGCCG
>JAJTFE010000200.1 GCA_021298375.1 Blastopirellula sp.
TCAGATTTTCTACCAAAGAGGCGGGAAGGTAACTTTTCCCGCTTTTTTTCTGGCTGGGCGGGTTTTCTGGCTGGGGAGGAGCCTGTCCGGCCCTCCGATTTCTACTGGCCCCTCGTCTGTTCGCACTCGGTGCATCCCCGCTGTGAAGGCCTCTCATGATTCAGCTTCCTGTCGTTGAAACCGTCCGCAAGCCCTGCGGCAGACTGGAAGTGCTGGGCGGGGAGCTGAAGCAAGCTCCCGCCAAGCCGCTGCCGATGACGATGGAAGAAGCCCGAGCGCGGGGCTGGGATGAGCTGGACGTGGTCTTCGTCACGGGCGATGCCTACATCGACCACCCCAGTTTTGCCATGGCGATTCTCGGCAGGACTCTGGAGGCGGCAGGCTTTCGCGTCGGGATCATTTCCCAGCCCGACTGGCAGAACTGTGAAGCCTGGCGGCGATTCGGCCGGCCGCGTCTGTTCTTCGGCATCTCGGCCGGGAACATGGACTCGATGATCAACCACTACACCGCGAATCGCAAAGTCCGCAACAGCGATGCTTACTCGCCAGGCGGGCGGATTGGGCTGCGGCCGGACCGGGCCACGCTTGCTTATTGCCAACGAGCTCGCGAAGCGTTCAAAGGGGTCCCGGTGATTGCCGGTGGAGTCGAGGCCTCACTTCGTCGGCTGGCTCATTATGACTACTGGAGCGACAAAGTTCGCCGGTCGATTCTTCTCGACAGCAAGGCTGATCTTGTGGTCTTCGGGATGGGCGAAAATCCGATTGTTGAAATCGCCCAGCGGCTGGCCGAAGGTCAGACGGTAAAGGACCTGCGTGACATGCGGGGAATGGCCTACGCCATGGGCGCGAGCGAGACCCCGCCGGAGGATGCGCTGCGGCTCCCCTCTTACGAAGAAGTCGTAGCGGACAAGTATGCCTTTGCCGAAGCGACCAAGATCATTCACAACGAAACCAATCCCTACAACGCCCAGCGACTGGTCCAGATGCACGGGACTCAGGCGATTGTGGTCAATCCGCCGCAATTTCCGATCTCTCAGGAAGCCATGGACCGCATCTACGGCCTCCCTTACACCCGCAGACCGCACCCCTCTTACACCGAACCGATTCCTGCGCATGGCATGATCAAGGACTCGGTCACCATTATGCGCGGCTGTTTTGGTGGCTGTACGTTCTGCTCGATCACAGCCCATCAGGGTCGGATCATTCAATCGCGCAGCAAGGAGTCGGTGCTGGGCGAAATCAAGGCGATGGCTTCCGATCCGCAATTCAAAGGTGTTGTCAGCGACATCGGCGGCCCGACTGCCAACATGTACCAGATGCGCTGCACCCGCCCCGACGTCGAGGCGAAATGCCGACGCCAATCGTGCGTTCACCCCCGGATCTGCAAACTGCTCGGCACCGACCATGGCCCACTGATTGAACTGATGCGTGAGTCGCGCGAGGTGGAGGGAGTCCGCAAAGTACTGGTCGCCAGCGGCATTCGGATGGACCTCGCCCAGCGAAGCCCGGAGTACATGTCCGAGTTGGCCAATCATCATGTAGGCGGTTTGCTCAAGGTCGCGCCCGAGCATGTCAGCAAGGATGTGCTGCACAACATGAAGAAGCCTGACAATATTGAATTTGACGTGTTCGTCGAAAAGTTCCGGGAGGAGTCGGAAAAAGCGGGGAAGAAACAGTACATCGTCCCGTACTTCATCGCCAGCCATCCCGGAAGCGACCTGAACGCGATGATTGAACTCGCCGTGTTTCTCAAGCGGAACGGCTACAAGCCTGACCAAGTCCAGGACTTCATCCCAGCCCCGCTCGATGTCGCCACCTGCATGTACTACACCGGCATGGACCCATTTACCAAGGCACCGGTCTACATTGCCAAGAGCCTCAAGGACCGCAAAATGCAGCGGGCTCTGATGCAGTTTTTCAAGCCCGAAAATTACTTCGAGGTCCGGGAAGCGCTCCGCGAAGCAGGGCGGCACGACTTGATCGGCAATGGCTGTGACTGCCTGATCCCAGCCCAGCCTCCGCGCGAGGCCATTGAGCGCCGCCGCGAACTGGCGGGCGAGCAGTTCCGCGGAGAATACGTGCATCGAATGCCGGGAGGGAAAGGCAAGCCGAGCGGGAAGTCCAGCGGCAAGCAGACCATGAGTGGTGGCTCGTCCCGGGACTCGGCCAAGTCCAAACCCGCGGGCCCATCCGCTCAGAACAAGGGTTCAAGTCAGGGCAAGGGTCCAACTCAGCGAAAAGGCCCCCGTAAACAGTCGCGGTTCGAACCAGGACCCGGTTATCGCCCCGACCGCAAAGCGAAACCAAGAGACAGCCAAGACTAAACGACGCCGAAATCACTGACTTCGTGCCGGGTGGATTGAATCCGGATCGAAGAAACTAAACGGCTCCTGATCGGGTCCCTCGGCTTGTCGTTCTGTGCCTCGCGTTACGCGTACCAACCGCCATTGATGTGCACGGTCTGCCCAGTCACGTACGAGGCCAGATCGCTGCAGAGAAACAAAACGACGTTGGCGATTTCTTCGGGCTCGCCAAACCGGCCGAGCGGAATATTGGTCAACATCACCTTGCGATTCTCCTCCGGAATCGACTGCCCCATCTCCGTGTTGATCACCCCGGGAGCCACCGCGTTGACCCGGATGTTGCGGCGGGCGAGTTCCTTGCTCAGCACCTTGGTCAAGGTCACCACACCGGCTTTGGCTGAGGCGTAGTTGGCTTGTCCGAAAAAACCCATGGCCGCTGAAAGCGAGGCGACATTGACGATCGCCCCGCCATCTCGCAATTTCTCGGCGGCCGCCTGACAGGCGTTGAACACTCCCGTCAAGTTGGTGTCGATCACATCCTGCCAATCCCCGGAAGTCATCTTGCGAAAACTCTTGTCGCGCAAAATGCCAGCGTTATTTACCAGGAAATCGAGCCCTCCAAAGCGACTCACGGCAATCTCAACCAGACCAGCCAATTCGGCCGGATTCCGTACGTCGGCGACGGCCGCGACCGCTCGCTCGCCCAATTCGCGGGCGAATCCTTCGGCGAGCTCGCGATTCCGCCCGGCCGCATCGGCAAAATAGTTCACGACCACATTTGCCCCTGCAGAGTGTAAGGCCGTGGCAATGGCCCGGCCGATTCCCTGGCCTCCGCCGGTGACGATCGCTGTTTTTCCCTTCAGATCGATTGACTTCATGATGGTTACTCGAATTCCAGTGAATCACTCAGATACGAATTTAGGTCTAACTGCCTTGCGGCTTGTTTCTCATCACGGCTGCGGGTCTAGTTCTCGGGTTGCCAATTCGGTTTGCGCTTTTCCAGAAAAGCTGCCAGGCCCTCGCGGGCGTCTCCCGTCTCGCGGGCCGCCGCGGAAATCTGCATCGATTGGTCCAGCAGTTCGCCAATCGCCATGCCGCTCATTTGCAGCAGGTGCCGCTTGCTGATCGCCAGCGCTTCGCGCGACCCGGCAAAGATGGCCTTGATCAGGGCGTCGGTTCGCTGGGCCAAGTGGCCTTCTTCGACCACATCCAGACAAAGCCCCCGGGATCGTGCGGTTTCTGCGGTCCAGCGCTCGCCGCTCAAGAGCAATTGCCCGGCCGGGCCCGCACCGACCCGGTAAACGAGCAAGGGGGTCACCATCGCAGCGGTGATGCCTCGCATCGGCTCCGGGAGAAAGAAAAAAGCACTCGTCGAGGCGAGCACCAAATCACAGGCAAGCACCAGGCCCACTCCGCCAGCCACGGCCGCTCCGCCGACCACCGCAACGGTGGGAACAGGCAACTCAAACAGCCCCCGCAATGCGTCGCGGTAGACCTGCGAATCGCGAATCCACTCGCTCCGGCCATCGGCAGACTCCGCGCGTGATTGCATCTCTCCCAAATCCATGCCGGCACAGAAAGCGGCTCCCGCAGCCTCAAGAATGACAACCCTGACGCTCTGGTCGCCTTCGACCGCAGCCACAGCGGCCGAAATCTCTTCAAGCGTTTCCCGCTTGAGCGCATTTCGCTTGTCTGCCCGGTCCAAAAGCAGGCGGGCGACGCCATTTTCAATTTTGAGTTTGGTGTACTGACCCATCACAAGCCGCCATCGTTAAAAAAAATGCTGCTTTCGCCCCACTCTGCGGAACGATTCGAGGCGCCGTCACATCATAGCGACAGGTCCGATTCGGGTGGAGCGGACGGCGACGCCGAAGCAACGGCGGATCTCCGGAATGAGCCCCTGCCGGGCTGAGCGCCACGGCAAAAATTCGATATAAACAGAGAGTTGGATTTCCCCAAATTCGGTTCAGGCGAGCGACACATGTCCAAACGAGATGGCAAACGAGACAAAGTGCTGATTGCAAACGGCCAGGGTTTTTGGGGAGACAGCCTGCTCGGGCCAATTCGCTTGGTCAACGAAGGACCGCTCGATTACCTGACGCTCGACTATCTGGCTGAAGTCACCATGAGCATCATGCAAAAGCTCAAGAGCCGTGACCCCAAGGCGGGCTATGCTACCGACTTCGTCGAAATGGTCGACCGAGTCCTGCCGCAATGCCGGGCCAAAGGGATCAAAATTGTTGCCAATGCCGGAGGTGTCAATCCGCAAGCCTGCCGACAGGCACTCGCCGAAGTAATTCGAAAGCAGGGAATCAAAGGGGTAAAAGTCGCCGTGGTGGAAGGCGACGACATTCTGGCTGACTTGCCCGGATTGATCGCCGGCGGGGAAGCATTCAAAAACATGGACAGCGGCGAACCCCTGGCCCCGCTGCTCCCGAAAGTAAAAAGCGCCAACGTGTACATCGGGGCCGAGCCGATCGTCGAGGCCCTCCGCCTCGGAGCGGACATCGTCGTGACCGGTCGAGCGACCGACCCCTCGGTTGTGGTCGCTCCGATGATTTATGAATTCGGCTGGGATCCGAAAAATTACGACCTTCTCGCCGCAGCGACGGTTGCCGGGCACATTGTCGAATGCGGAGCCCAGTGCACGGGAGGAAACTACACTCACTGGCGGAAGGTTCCCGACATGGCGCGGATTGGCTATCCGATTGTCGAAGCCCATCCGGACGGCTCGTTCGTGATTACCAAGCACGAAGGGACCGGTGGGCTGGTGACCGTGGAAACCGTGACTTCTCAACTCGTCTATGAGATGGGCGATCCCAAACGCTACATCACGCCTGACTGCGTGGCTGACTTCACCTCGATTCAAATCGAACAGGAAGGTCCCAATCGAGTCCGAATCAGCGGCATCAAAGGAGCCCCCCCAACCCCGACGCTCAAGGTCTCCTGCTCGTTTCACGAAGGCTACAAAATCATCGGACAACTCACCATCGCCGGCCCGGAAGCGGTCGACAAGGCGCGTCTGTGTGCCGACATCGTCTTTGACCGGCTCGCCTTGGACGGCTTGCACTTTGCCGCAGAAGAACGGTTTGTGGAAATCGTCGGCACCAACGTCTGCCACGCCGGAATCATGGCCGCACCAGCCGAACCAGCCGAAGTGGTTCTCCGAATTGGCGCCCGGGGCATGGACCGGCACAAGCTCGACCGGCTCGGGATGGAGATCGTT
>JAJTFE010000201.1 GCA_021298375.1 Blastopirellula sp.
CGGGCTGAATGAGTGGCAGACGTTCCGCAGCGAGCATCCCGGCGGAGCCAACTTCGCGTTTGGAGATGGTAGCACCCGCTTTGTCGCGACCACGATCGGCGACCCGGTGCTTGATGCCCTTGCGACCATCGCTGGCGGCGAAGTGGTCAACAGCATTGACTGACGATTGCGAGGCAGTGCAAGTTTGGTCGCACTGGGTGATGGCCGCCTGTTCGGCTGGACGGGAGCCGTCAGGCGGGAGCCACTCGGTCAACTCAGTTGCCCAGCCACCAAGCGGCCGTCCTTGATGACCGCGGCGTTGGGGTAAGCGCCGATGCCGTAAATCAATTCGAGCGGATGGGTGCAATCCCAGCAAACCAGATCGGCCCGCTTGCCAGACTGCAGGGAGCCGAGAGAACTGTCGAGTTGTAGCGCCCGGGCCGCCTCGATGGTGATTCCCTGCAGCGCCTCGCCCGGCGTCAAGCCGAACAGTGTGGCTGCCATGTTGGCGGCCAGTAGTAATGAGCCGAGCGGAGAGCTCCCGGGGTTAAAGTCGGTGGCCACGGCCAGAGGCACGCCGTGAGCCCGCAGTTGATCGACCGGCGGCCGCTGCGTCTCGCGCAGGAAGTAATACGCTCCCGGCAAGAGCACGGCGACAGTGCCGGCTGCCGCCAGTTCCCGCACACCTGCCTCATCCAGATACTCCAGGTGATCGACCGACACGGCGCCCAGCCGAGCTGCCAGGCGGGCGCCACCCAGCCGCGATAATTGCTCGGCGTGCAGTTTGATCTGCTTGCCGTACTCCAGGCCGGTTCGCAAGACCCGCTCGGTCTGCGCGAGGTCAAACGCGATGGACTCGCAGAAGGCATCCACTGCCACGCAATGCGGAGCTGCCGCCGGGATGATCTCATTGCAGACCAAATCGACATAATCGCCCGGTCGCTCGCGATACTCGGGAGGGACCGCGTGGGCCGCCAGCAGCGTCGGGATTACATTGGCCGGAGATTGCCGAGCCAGCCGCTGGATGACCTGTAATTGCTTCAGCTCGTTTTCCAGGTCCAGGCCATAGCCGGTTTTGATTTCAATCGTCGTCACCCCGCCGGCGAGCATCCGTTTCAGCCGATCCGCTGCTGCCTCGTAAAGCGCTTCCGCCGATGCCTCCCGCGTGGCCCGGACTGTCGAGAGAATCCCGCCGCCAGCGCGGGCGATTTCCTGATAGCTGACCCCCTCCAGCCGCTTCCGCCAGTCTTCAATCCGCTGGCCACCGAAAACCAAATGCGTATGACAGTCGATCAAGCCCGGCGTCAGAACCCGCCCCCGCCCCTCCAATCGCTCGGCCGTGCGATAGTCCAGCGGCAAGTCGCTGAGCGCGCCAACCCATTCGATCCGATTCCCTTGAACCACCACGGCCCCAGCGGGGATCAGCCCCAGCGAGTCGCTGCCCCTCGGGACCATCGTCGCCACGGTAAAGTTGGCATAGACGTGAATCGGCAGGTCGAGGCTCATCAGGAAAACTCTTTCAGCAGGGTGGAAAAGAGCCGACTGAGCACTGCCTGCAGTCTCCCGGCCAAGGCAGAATCCCACGTTCGCCCTGACTCGTCCAGATGGGTTGCCTGCGAAAGCTCCAGTTGCAGCCCATCGATTCCCTGCGCAGGCTGACCGTAGTGTCGGGTGATGTAGCCTCCGACAAAGCGGCCATTGATGACATGAGAATACCCGGAACACTCATCGCGCGCAAACCGCGCGATCGCCCGCTGCAGGGAATCGCCGCAACTCGCCCCGTGGTTGGTTCCGAAATTGAAGTCCGGCAGCACTCCGGGAAAAAGCCGCGGGACTTCGCTGGCGATCGAGTGCGCATCAAAAATCAGGACTCGCGAATGCCGCGCCCGCAATCGCTCCAGCTCCTTCGCGAGCGCTTGATGGTAGGGCTGCCAATACGTCTCGATCCGCCCGGCGATCTCCGCCGCAGCTGGCTCGGCCCCCGGCAGGTATATCGGTTTCCCGTCGAACTGAACCAATGGACAAAGCCCGGTCGTGCTCTGTCCCGGATAGAGGCTCTCATCCCCCGGCGGCCGATTCAGATCAACGACGTAGCGGCTGGTTCGGGCGACAATCATCGACGCTTCCCCGAGCAGCGGCAGGTCGTACAGCCGGTCGACAAACCAATCGGTATCCGGCAGCCTCCGAGCCGAATCGGTCAAGCGTTCGGCAAACCCGTCCGGCAAGTCAGTCCCCGCATGCGGGATGCTGACCAACAGCGGCAAAACGCCGGACCGGAATTCAAAGTGTCGTGACATTCGAGAGCTTCCTGCGGTTCGGAACACCAATCAGCCGGCCGGGATTCCCCCGGTTGCGTTATCATAGTGCAGAATTAAGGTGCCGATTCTCGGTGCTCGATTCACGGTGCCGATTCACGGTGCTCGATTTGCCGGGCAGGCGTTCGGCCATCGCTCGCCCCCACTTCCGTCCCCCAGCACAAAGCCGGAACCATGAGCCTTCTCGAATCACCTCCTTCGCCCCGCGTCATCAAGTCCCCGACCGGCTCCCAGCTCAGCTGTCGCAGTTGGCTGACGGAAGCACCCCTCCGGATGCTGATGAACAATCTCGACCCGGAGGTCGCCGAGCGCCCCGAAGACCTTGTCGTCTACGGCGGGATCGGGCGGGCCGCGCGGAACTGGGAATGTTTCGACCGAATCGTCGCATCGCTGCGACGGCTCGAAGCCGATCAGACGCTCCTGGTGCAAAGCGGAAAGCCAGTCGGCATCTTCCGCACTCATCCCGACGCGCCGCGCGTCCTGATCGCCAACAGCAACCTCGTCCCGCACTGGGCAACCTGGGAACACTTCCATCATCTCGACCGGTTGGGACTGATGATGTACGGTCAAATGACCGCCGGCTCGTGGATTTACATCGGCAGCCAGGGAATCGTCCAAGGCACCTACGAGACATTTGTCTCGATGGGAAGAACTCACTTCGGCGGCGATCTCGCCGGCAAGTGGATTCTGACTGCAGGTTTGGGCGGCATGGGCGGCGCCCAACCGCTCGCTGCGACCATGGCCGGCGCCTCCATGCTGGCAATTGAATGCGATGAAACCCGAATTCAAAAACGGCTCGATACCGGTTACCTCGACCACGCGGCGCCCAGCCTCGACGCAGCTCTCGAGCAGATTCAACAGGCCTGTCGCGATCGACGAGCCGTTTCGATTGGGGTCTTGGGCAACGCAGCTGAACTCCTCCCCGAAATGGTACGCCGAGGAATTCGTCCCGACGCCGTGACCGACCAAACGTCTGCCCATGACCCGCTCAACGGCTACTTGCCGGCTGGTGGGTCGCTGGAGAAGGCCCGCAGCCTTCGGCAGAGCGACCCCCAGGCCGTCGTCGCCGCCGCTCGCCGCTCCATGGCAGTCCATGTGCGGGCCATGCTCGAATTCCATTCCCGGG
The DNA here is from genome assembly GCA_021298375.1 of Blastopirellula sp. Taxonomy (GTDB): domain Bacteria; phylum Planctomycetota; class Planctomycetia; order Pirellulales; family Pirellulaceae; genus BJ22. The sequence goes on from JAJTFE010000201.1 coordinate 3,421, forward strand.
GGATCCCGGTTTTCGACTACGGTAACAACATTCGCCAGGTCGCCCTCGAGGAGGGTGTCGCCAACGCCTTTGATTTTCCAGGCTTTGTCCCCGCTTATGTTCGTCCGCTGTTCTGCCAAGGTATTGGCCCCTTCCGCTGGGCTGCGCTCTCCGGAGACCCCGAAGATATCTATCGCACCGATGCCAAAGTCAAGGAACTGATCCCCGACGACCCGCACTTGCACAACTGGCTCGATATGGCTCGCCAGCGAATCCAATTTCAGGGTCTCCCCGCCCGGATCTGCTGGGTGGGACTCGGTCAGCGACATCGGCTCGGTCTGGCGTTCAATGAAATGGTGCGCCGCGGCGAACTCTCCGCGCCCGTTGTCATCGGTCGCGATCATCTTGACTCCGGCAGTGTCGCCAGTCCCAACCGCGAAACCGAAGCGATGCTCGACGGCTCGGATGCAGTCAGCGATTGGCCGCTGCTGAATGCCTTGCTCAATACCGCCAGTGGAGCAACCTGGGTCAGTCTGCATCACGGGGGCGGAGTCGGCATGGGCTATTCACAGCACTCGGGGGTCGTCATCTGTTGTGATGGAACCGCCGAGGCGGACGCTCGAATCGCCCGCGTGCTTTTCAATGACCCCGCTACCGGCGTGATGCGCCATGCAGATGCCGGATATGAAATCGCCATCGATTGCGCCAAGCGAAACGGGCTTGACCTGCCGATGATTGAGTGAGTCCGGGAACAAGGCGGGCGGAGGGTTCGACCGGTGACCAGTGCCAGGCCGCTGAGCGGGCGTGGATCGGCTGCCAACCCAAGGCCCCCGGCTTGCCCAGCTTCTGTCGCTCAAGGCCCGATTTTCTCGGCTGGAGCAACCCTTCGCAGCCCGCTATACTCCCCGCCCCGCGACGCAACAGCGTCCTGCGGCAAGCAACCACATGGTCGGGCAGGGAGCCAACGGGCAATGCGACGGATTGCGATCATCAATCAGAAAGGTGGGGTCGGAAAGACCACGACGGCAGTCAACTTGGCAGCTGCACTCGCCGAACAAGGCCAGCGAGTCTGCCTGCTCGACCTCGATCCACAGGCTCATGCCTCTTTGCATCTCGGGATCGTGCTCGGTGCCGGTCAAAACTCGATCTATCACTGCCTCACCGGGCAAGCGACCCTTGAACAGGCTCGCCAACGAATTGACGACCACCTTTGGGTCGTCCCCTCGCACATCGATCTCGCCGCGACCGAACTGGAATTGGCGGGAGAAGTTGGACGCGAAATCATTCTGCGAGAGTTGGTCAGCCGCGATACCGAAGAATTCGACTACCTGATTATCGACTGCCCGCCATCTTTGGGCGTCCTCACGCTTAACGCCCTGACGACCGCCGGTGAAGTCTTCCTGCCGATGCAGCCGCACTATCTCGCCCTGCACGGCTTCAGCAAGTTGCTCCGCACGATCGAATTGGTGGCCCGAAGATTGAACCCGGTTCTCACCCTGACCGGGGTCGTTTTCTGCATGCTCGAAGGCGGCACCCGGCTGGCCCAGGAAGTGATTGCCGAGGTCGAGGAGTTCTTCGCCAACGAGCGCCGCAGCAACGGGCTCTGGTCCGAGGCGAGCACGTTCGAAACAAAAATCCGCCGCAATATTCGGCTCGCAGAGGCTCCCAGTCACGGTCAGACAATCTTCCAATACGCTGGCAGCTCACATGGAGCCGAAGACTATCGGCAACTTGCTTTGGAAGTCCTCGAGCAAACGACATTGCTGCCAGCCGAGCCCGATTGGCCGCTCTTGAGCAACCTTGACGAGTAAACGCCACCGTCCCTGCGTCTCGCCGGGACCGGCAAACGAGCTCCACCCCGATGTCGGCTCGGCGGGCCAAATCCGCGCCACTCCATCCCCAGCCCGTGACGCATTAACTCCGGGAGTTGGGGCTAAGGGAGTTGGTCGGGAGCCCGGAAGTTTCTCCAGAACTCTGCTTCCCGAGGAGGCAGCGTTGGCAACAGCGGCACCATGGTGTAGTTGCCGTACATTTTCCGGTCGCGAATGAACATCCAGTCGGAAATTTCCTCGCGCTTCACGGTGAGCGTCTGTCCCAGCTGGACGTTGCTCACTAACCCC
>JAJTFE010000202.1 GCA_021298375.1 Blastopirellula sp.
GAAAGCAATGCTGGCTCGGAAAGCAATGCTGGCTCGGAAAACGCCGTGCATGGAAACGCGAACACCGGGGTGCGGGCTATGAGCACGGCGGGCTATGAGCACAGCGGGCTATGAGCTCGGCGGGCTATGAGCTCGGCGGGCTATGAGCTCGGCGGACTGAGCGGGCAGCAGCGGGGCCAGCGGGCCTGTCGAGAAGAGGGTGTTTCGCGAAGCGGGCCCGGCCCCGATTCCGAGGCTGGGCAGCGACCGGTTCGGTGAGAGAACGGAAAGCAGGGGAGTGATGTTCGCATCGGGACGAAAATCCGGTAGCTGCCGAACGAAAGGGGTCAGACGTTTTGGTGACGGGCGGCCGTGGGGCTGGTGCGGATGGCTGTTGATGCTCAGTCTGCTCGGAGTATCCGCGGGCGGTTGCGGCGGCGGGGACGCGCCATCGGCCTTGACTGGTTCCTCAGCTGGTGCGAACTCAAGTGCGAACTCAAGTGCGAACTCAAGTGCGAACTCAAGTGCGAACTCAAGCGCGAACTCAAGCGCGAACGCGGGTGCCGGGGCAATGGTCTACAAGGGGACCGGGCCGATTCGGGTTGTGGTCACGACCGGGATGGTTGGCGATCTGGTTCGCCTGGTCGGCGGAGAGCGGGTCCTCGTTCAGCAGTTGCTGGGGGCCGGAGTGGACCCCCACCTTTACAAGATCTCGCGCGACGATGTGAGCGCCATTTCTAAAGCCGACCTGGTGGTCTACTCGGGGTTGCTGCTCGAGGGAAAGATGGACGACACGTTTCGGAAATTGTCGGCGAGCCAGCCAGTTTGGGCCGTTGCCGACGCCTTGGCGGCGAGTGAATTACTGCAGCCAGCAGGGGGAGTTGAAACACGGGATGGTGAACATCCGGCTGCCGATGCGGTCGATCCTCATGTCTGGATGGATTTGAGCCTTTGGTCGCGGTGTCTGGAGAAGTTTGCCGAGCGACTGGGGACCTTCGACCCCGCTCATCGGACGGAGTACCTGGCGAATGCCACTGAAGCCGGGCGGCGGTGGCAGCGTCTGCACGTCGCAGGAACCGAGGAGATCGCCTCGATTGCACAAGAGAACCGGGTGTTGGTCACTTCCCATGACGCTTTTGGCTACTTCGGCCGGGCATATGGAATCGAGGTCCGCGGCGTACAAGGAATTTCAACGGAATCGGAAGCCGGCCTGCAGCAGGTCAATCAACTGGTGGACCTCTTGGTGCAGCGCCGATTGCGGGCGGTGTTTGTTGAGAGCAGTGTCCCGCGAAAGAGCATTGAAGCGATTGTCGCTGGCGCGGCTGCCCGGGGACAAAGAGTAGAGATTAGCGGGCCGCTGTATGCGGATGCGATGGGGGAACCTGGAACTGAGGCCGGGACTTACGAGGGCATGATGCAACACAATTTCCGGGTAATTGCGGAAGCACTGCGGGAGCGCGGCCAATGACTCCGAAAGTCGGCAAACGAATTCAGCTCGCGTCTGCTCTCTCTGAGGTGCTTTGGTGACCTCAAGCCGTTCCCAGAACGAGTTGCCACTTTCGGTTTACGACTTGACGGTCGCCTACCAGCGGAAGCCAGTCTTATGGGATGTTGGCTTCGAGGTACCGCCGGGGAGTCTGGTGGGAGTTGTCGGCCCGAACGGCGCGGGAAAAAGTACCCTCTTGAAGGCGGTGCTGGAGTTATTGCCCAAAGTGAGCGGGCAGATTCGCTTTTTCGGCGGCAGTTACGCAGAGAATCGGCACCGTGTTGGCTATGTTCCTCAGCGCGAAAGCGTCGACTGGGATTTCCCGATAGACGCCCTCGACGTGGTCACCATGGGCTTGTACCGGCAGATAGGCTGGTTTCGCCGGGTCAATCGCGCCCACCGGGATCGGGCGATGGCAGCCTTGGAGCAGGTTGGAATCGCCGATCTGGCGCATCGACAGATCAGCCAATTGTCCGGCGGTCAACAACAGCGGACGTTTCTCGCGCGGGCGCTCGTGCAGGGGGCTGACCTGTATTTGATGGACGAGCCTTTCGCGGCAGTCGATGCGGCGACCGAGCTGGCGGTGCTGGCCGTGCTTCGCGAAATGAAGGCGGCGGGTAAAACCGCGATGGTGATCCATCACGACTTGCAGACAGTCCCGCATTACTTTGACTATGTTCTGCTCCTCAACATGCGGGTGGTCGCCTTTGGTCCGACGAGCGAAGTTTTCACGACCGAAAATCTGCAAAAAACCTACGGCGGGCGACTGACGCTGCTCGAAGAAGCCACGCATGCGATGCGCGAGCGGGGGCGGCAGCGATGACTTTTAACGCCTGCCCGTTGCTCGAGGCGGCCTCGCTGTTCAAACAGGGCTGGAGTCCCGAGTGGTTCTGCAGCTGGCTCGGCCTGCCTGACGAACTCTGGCGCGTACTCTCGCTGCGCGACTACAACACCCGGGTTGTCGTCTTCGGGACGGCGCTGCTGGGAGCAGCCGCGGGTGTGATCGGCAGTTTTGCCCTGTTGCGCAAGCGGGCTCTGCTGGGGGACGCTCTCAGTCACGCGATGCTCCCGGGGATCGCCGTGGCTTACCTGATTTCCGTTCTGCTCGGTCAGGAGGGGAAGTCACTGCCCCTTCTGCTGCTGGGAGCGACGCTCAGTGGTCTGCTCGGCACTTGCTGTGTGCTCGGAATTCGACAGTGGACGAAGCTGAAAGAAGACGCAGCATTGAGTATTGTGCTCTCGGTCTTCTTCGGGGCTGGAGTGGCCCTACTGGGGATTGTCCAGCAAACCACTCGCGGGCATGCTGCCGGGCTCGAATCCTTTATCTTTGGCAAAGCCTCAGCGCTTGCAGTGGAAGATGCGTGGGTCATTTTCGGAGGCGGGCTCTGCTGCGTACTGCTGGTCATCTTGTTTTTCAAAGAATGGAAATTGCTTTGTTTTGACGAAACATTTGCCGCCTCCAGTGGCTGGCCGGTGCTCGGACTCGACTGGCTGATGATGCTGTTGATCGTCCTGATCTCGGTGATTGGTCTGCAGGCGGTTGGTCTGGTCCTGATGATAGCCCTGCTGGTCATCCCGCCGGCCGCGGCCCGTTTTTGGACTGATCAATTGCGAACTATGGTCTGGCTGGCGGGTGCCTTGGGGTGCGTGAGCAGTTTCGGGGGAGCGATCGTCAGTGCCCTGCTCCCCCGCCTCCCCTCGGGAGCGATGATCGTGCTCTTTGCGGGAGCGATGTTCCTGTTGAGCTTTCTTCTGGGGACCCGCCGGGGAATCCTTTTTCAGGCTTGGCAAAGCTGGAGACTGCAGCAGCGCGTGCAAAGGCAGCATCTTCTCCGCGCGATGTTTGAGCTCAGCGAACTGCAGGCGGCGGGAGCGGCGTCCTCAGTCGGCCAACCGGCGCCGGTCAGCCGCGAGCGGTTGCAGGGGATGCGGAGCTGGAGCAAGCGGCAACTTGCGACCGAGATCAACAGGGCGGTGACGGCGGGTTTGGTCATCCCGCTTTCCTCCGACCAATTGCGGCTGACCGCGGCAGGGCAGCAGATGGCCTCAAAGCTGGTGCATCAACACCGGCTCTGGGAGTTGTACTTGATCACGCATGCCGAGCAGGCGCCGAGCAAAGTCGATCGCGATGCCGACCAGATGGAGCATGTACTGACACCCGAAATGATCGCCCGACTGGAGCGGCTCTTGAATGCCTCCCAGCAAGGTGGCTCGGTACCGAGCAGCCCACATCCCATTCTGCCGCCGCCGGAAACCGAACGAATCGGGGGAGAGCAAGCATGAATGGGCTCTGGCCTGATGACTGGAGTTGGCAACTGGACGGCTGGATTATTCTGGCCGGAGTATTGTGCGCATTGAGCTCGGCGCTGGTCGGCAATTTCCTGGTGTTGCGAAAATTGAGCTTGCTGGGGGATGCGATCAGTCACGCTGTCTTGCCGGGATTGGCGATTGCCTTTCTGGTGACGGCCTCGCGGAGCAGCTGGCCGATGTTTTTGGGGGCCGTGATTGCGGGGTTGGTGACTGCGGGTGCGACTCAATGGATTCGCAGCGCCGGCAAGGTTGATGAAGGCGCTTCACTGGGTGTCGTCTTCACCTGCCTCTTTGCCTTGGGCCTCGTGTTAATCGTCCAGGCCGCCGACCGCGTCGATCTTGACCCCGGTTGCGTGCTGTACGGTGCGATCGAGACAACGCCACTCGACCAGGTCAGCTGGCTCGGCTGGAGAATGCCGCGCGTCGTCTGGGTATTGGGAACAGTACTCCTGGTCAACGTCCTCGTTCTCGGAGTCTTGTATAAAGAGTTTCAGCTCAGCTCCTTTGATCCCTCCATGTCGACCGCGCTCGGGATTTCCGCTCACGGGATGCACTCCTTGCTGATGGTGTTGGTAGCGGTCACGGCCGTAGCGAGTTTCGAAAGCGTGGGCAATATTCTGGTCGTCGCCATGCTGGTCGTTCCCCCAGCCGCAGCGCAGCTGATCAGCGATCGCCTCGGTCGGGTGATCGCATGGAGCCTGATTCTGGCTGCATTCTCAGCTGTCCTCGGGCATTGGCTGGCAACCGTCGTGCCGCGAGCCATGGGATATCGGGCCGTCTCAACGTCAGCAATGATCGCAGTCGCCGCCGGCTTGCTGTTTTGCGTCTGTTTTTTGGTCGGCCCGCGCCAAGGGGTGCTTAGCCGCTGGTGGCAGCGGCGTGCGGCAGCGGCGGAGATGCTCGCTGAAGATGTGGTGGGTTGGCTTTATCGGCGCGAGGAGAAACTTGCTGCAGCAGACAAGGCAAGTCGAGAGGCTGGTGCAGGCCCAGAGGAGCTGGCAAGCGGTTTGGGCGTCGCGCTCGGCCCTCTGCGGCGGAACCTCAAGCGGCTGGTGCGTCGTGGGACATTGCAAAACGTGGCCGGCAGGTATCAATTGACTGCTGCAGGACGCGAGGAGGGACAGCGCGTGGTGAGGGCACATCGCCTCTGGGAGCAGTACCTGGTGGAGCAAGCTGAGGTTCCGCTTTCCCGCATCCACGAGCATGCAGAGAGGTTTGAACATGTCACCACGGCTCGAATGCGCGAAGCGCTGGCGGAACAAACCGATGGCACTGAGCGAGACCCGCACGGCAGCCGAATCCCGCCCGAGCATTGATCGCTTGCCAAGCCACGGCATGGTTCGGGAACACGCCGATGGGCAGCGTCTTGGCGGACGAAAAGCGAAGGTTCAGTCATGAAAATCCTCCTTTTTGAATGGCTGCTCGGAGGGGGCGGACTGCTCGACCGTCAAGTTCCCGATTTGTCGGATTCGATATGGCGGCAGGGAATTGCGATGGCCGCTGCTGTTGCGGCCGACTTTCATGCGGCTGGCTGCGAAGTCATCGTGCCGGTTGATGCGCGGTTGCCCCGGATTTCGCTCCCGGGACGACAGGTGCCGATTGAGCAGGGTCATCACTTGCCCAATCGCTTGCGGGAACTGGCAGTCGAGGCGGATCGGCTTTTCCTGATCGCGCCCGAGTCGGCAGGAAGACTGACCCAATTGCTGGACTGGCTCGAAGATTTCGCGGCCAAACTCC
>JAJTFE010000203.1 GCA_021298375.1 Blastopirellula sp.
GGCTCCCTATCCCCGGAACCGAGTGGCGGATTCGAGGGGAGATGCGGCCGGGCTGAAATTTTTTCAGCTCCGAATTTCGCGAGGGGCGAACCAACTTGAGCCCGCTTTCGTATTTGGCACAAGGAATTTGGCCAGCACTAGTTCAGCCCGCAGGATCGATCAGGTCGGATTTCGTAAGAACCGTCAAATTCGGTGCGTTCACTGCAATTTGAAAGAGGGAAATTCGCTAAGGTTACCGCAGGCGGTCCGATTGCGCCGACTGTTATGGCCGGATGCATGAATTTCCATTTTTTCAATTTTTGGTTCTTTCCATTTCAGAATTGTGGTCTAACTTTTCAGCGACTTGCATCCCGGGGTCCTGTGAAGAATTTTGGCAGGACAAAGATTGCAAACGCAGACAGTGAAGGGCCAAAGCAGCAGGGTCACGGTGACCTCGCAGCACGCTTTTCGATCGGGTTGATATTTGGGGCTCCGCAAAGTGAGCTTTCCAAACACGGGGAGTTGGTTCATGAAACGGTTCGCAAAGTTGACCTGTGCACTCATGCTGGTGGCCGTGGCGGTTGCAGTTTTCCCTGCCGCAGCTGATGCGGGTCCCCTGCTTGATTGGTTGCGGCGCACCTGTGGCTGCAAACAGCAAAGCTGTGGCGTCCCGGCAGCGCCGGCTGCTTATGCTGGCATGCCGGTAGCGGCAGCCAATCCCAATTGCGGCTTGCAGCCCGGGCAGTGTCAGGTGACCTGCAACCAAACCTGCTCTCGGGTTGTGGTCAACTACGTTCCGTACACCGCTTACCGAACCTCGTGGGAACAGGTGCCGGTGACCCAGTACAAGCCGGTGACTAACAGCGATCCCTGTACTGGCTGTTCGGTGACGTGCATGAAGCCCAGTACGAGCTACGTCTGGCAAGCCAAACAAGTTCCTTACACGACCTACCGAGCCTGCTATCGGACGGAAAATTACACGGTTCCCGTGACCTATGTCACGAACGACTGTGCAACTGGAAATTGTGCGACCGGTGCGTGCCCGACGGGAACGTGCGGACAGTTGGCGCCGCAAATGACTACTCCCACAGCCTTCACCAGCCCGACAACCTTGCCGGCTTCGTCTGCCGGGTGCTCGACCTGCGGCGTTCCGGGAGCGGCGATGACTGGGGGTGGCCAGGTCGACCCGAATTACTACGCGGGTTCGCCGACCTATGCTCCCGCTCCAACTACCTACAATGCTCTGCCGAGCACCACAACATCGTTGCCGGCGACCTCGATGCCGGGCGGGTCAACGCCGACTCCAGCCGATGTGGTCCCAGCCATTCAAGGCGTCAATCCACAGTCGATGCAGCGTCCGGTGATTGAGCAACTGCAAGCTTCGCCGGCCGGTTCCACTTACGCCCCGCCCTCTCAGGTTCCGAACATCAACTTGCAGACAAACACATCGTCAACGGTGACGACTGCTGCGGTTGGGCGCGAGCCGACGCGGCAGGCGTGGGCTTACACGCCGGTTCGCCTGGCAAGTTTTGAGCAGCCAGCCGAGGTCGAACAGCAAGTCATCCAGGGGAAGTGGCAAGTCCCTGCACAGCCGTCAACGGCGAGCGAGCTGAATTCGGCCTGGAAGACCGTGAACTGGTAAATGCCTGACTGGCCACGCCGGGTTCGGGCGTGGACCGGGCTGATTGAATAATAAAAAGAAAACGCAGGTCGTCGATGCTTCGGCGACCTGCGTTTTTTATTTGCTGACTTTGAGCCGTCGATAGAGCGGCCTGTCGAATCCGGAACGAGGGTGACGGGAGGCGAAATAACCGGCCCTCGTTTAAAAGTTACCCCGAAGTCGAGCGATTTAAACTTATTGTTCGATCTGCAAGCGATTGTCGATTCGGTAAACGCCCGGCTCAAGTCGCAGTTGACGTTCCACTTTGCTGGCCGCTTCCGAGGTAGGAACACGCCCAGTGAGGACTGCGGTGCCATTCTGGAGTTCGACCCGGATGTCGTTGCCCAGCGCCGTCACGTTGGGGATCCGTTCGAGTCGAGTGGAGAATCGTTGAGCGACCTCCTCGGCGGGGACGCGGTTGACTTGTACCTGATTGACGAGTCGATTGCGAACATTGCGGCGAATGCCGGCGTTCGAGCCTGCTCCAAAGCCTCCCACGCCACCGAGTCCGGCGTTTCTTCCCATCGCTCCGCCAGTCGCGCGTAGTCCTTGGGCGCCGCCGATCCCGCCACCGCCCGTTCTTCCGGCTCCCGCTCCCGCGCCTTGGGTGTTGACGCCGCCGCCGAAGGAAGCACCCTCCACGGGTTGCCCTCCCGACAGCTGAGTCGATGCGCCGATGAAGCCTTGATTAATGATTTGCTGCGCCGTGGGACCAATGTAGCCTTGGTTTCTTTCGTCCACGGCGGTCGGTGTCGTCGGTGTGATGTTGAGTTGGTTGTTGAGGTTCAACGGTTGGCTGTTGTTCGTGGCATTATTGTTTCCGCCGCCGGCAGTGCCGCCGTTCGATTGGTTACCGGTTCCGGTTGAGTTGAACGAATTGCCACCAGTGGAGTTGGTACCGAAGGTGCTTCCGCCACCGGTGAAACCGCCTACGCCTGTCGTACCGCCACCGGTGAAACCACCGCCGCCCGTGCTCCCTCCACCACCCGGAAAACCGCCCCCGCCTCCGGTTCCACCGCCTCCGGCTCCGCCGCCGCCTTGGGCGTGAAGGTTGGCCGAGGTCCCGCAAAGGATCGCCATGAAAAACAGGAGGGCAAAAAAGCGAGTCGATTTCATGGGGAGATATCTCGCGTGAAGCTTGCGTTGAGGACCAGGCTAGGGGGCTCGGGTCCAGTGGACTCGGACGGGTAAAGCTGGCCTATAGGGCTCGCCGGTGGCCGGGGAAATCCGACCGCAGGCGAGAGGGCAGGGCACATTCGCTGGCAGGAACCCCGGTATCTTAAACCGCGACAGGAGGGGAAAGTTACGACGGAGGGATGGAACTCGCGATTCATCAGCGGAGCGACCAACTAAATGGGATGCTCGGCCAAGGACCGCGAGCGCTACTCGATTCTGGGGAGAGTGCAGGCCGGGGGCTCACCCGCAACCCCTTCCATCATATCGACCGTTAAACTTTGAGAAAAACAGGCGTTCCGCGGCCAGCTGGTGCCGGAGCGGGATCTTCTTGCTCCCAAATGTCAAAACGTGCGGTTTATGGGCTTTTTTTCGCTGGAGTCCGAAACTTGCCGGCCCTTGCCCGGGTTCTTGATTAGGCACTCCCTTTTGCGTCGGCCGGTCGATGGGCTGGACAGCTGGCGGGCGTTTTCCCGCGAGTAACGGCTGTTCGAGCAGGGGGGAGTGGAGGATAACTGAGTGAGGGTTGGCAGCGGGACTTGAATCGCTCCAGCCTCTGCGATGGGGACCGTCGAGCCAAAGCCGCCGAAGTGTCGCCCGATTCCCCAACTCGATGACTGGATGGCTGACAAGCTGGATGGCACGAGGTGGGCTGAGTGTCTCGGGGGCAGAGTGTTTGGGGGCAGAGTGTTTGAGGGCTGTGGCCGGCAGTGCGGCCTCTTGTTTGGTGTCCATCGTTGCAAGCCAAAATGCAATACGGAGTTGAATTGTGATGAGAAGTCGGATCGCAGGTCGGATTGAGTATCGGAGCGCCGTTTCCACTCAGTGTTTGTCGCAGTCCTCTTCAGCGAGGGGGACTCGGTCCTCGGCTCCAATCCGCGGCGCCGGGATTTTGCTCGCTCTGTTTGGGTTGTTGTTGCCAGCCAGCATGGCGACCGGTCAGCAGGCTCGACCAGCGGCTGAGGAGCTGTTTCCCGAGACGACTGTCTTGTTTCTTCAGATCCAGAACGTTCGCGAACTGGCTGAAGACTTCATGAGCACCAACATGGGCAACCTGATGAAGCAGGAGAAAATTGCACCGTTGGCTGAAGAATTGTGGGGGCAGGCCAAAGAGGCTTATGCCGAAGTTCAAGACGAGGTTGGTGTCTCGCTGGAAGACATGCAGAGTTTGCCGACAGGAGAGATCAGTTTCGCGGCCATCGCTCCCCGCCGGGCGGATATCCAGTTCGCGATGTTGATGGATATCGATCCGGAGTCAGATTCTTTCAAGAACATGGAACGTGTCGGTCGCGAGCGCGGTGAGTTGGAGGGAGCGACGTTCGAAGACGAAGAGACAGCTGATGTCAAGTTCACGACGGTGGCTCGCCCCGATGGCGAGGGCCAGTTTGTTTACTTCATCAAGGACGGCACGTTTGTCATCACCACCGACAAGGCGTTGTCGCAGCAGATCGTCGATCGCTGGGTCGGGCGGGAAGTCGAGAAAATTCGCCCGCTGAAAGACAATCGCAAGTTCGTGACGATCATGAATCGCTGCCGGGGCACCAAGGAGGTACCACCCGAGGCCCGGATGTACATGGACCCGATTGAGTTCTTCCGCGCATCGACTCGCGGGGATGTCGGCACTCAGGCGGCGCTGAACTTTCTCCCGATCCTCGGATTGGACGGATTGCTTGGAGTCGGTGGCTCGGTGATTTTCGACGAGCAGGGTTTTGAAAGCGTCACGCACCTGCACCTGATGCTGGCCAATCCCCGAGCCGGCATCCTGGAAATGTTGGCGCTCAAGCCCGGCAAGTACCAGCCGCAGCTGTGGGTTTCCGACCAGGCGGTGTCCTATGTTTCCACCAGCTGGGACGTGAACAAGGTCTATGCCGAACTGGGGAAAATGGTTGACCTCTTTACGAGTGAAGGCGAGTTTGAGCGCCAGGTCGAAACCAATGTCAATGAGCGTCTGGAACTGAATCTGAAAGACGATATTCTGGCCGCGATGGACGGGCGTTTTACGGTCACATCCTGGGTCGAGCCCCCGGCGCGTCTCAATAGCCAGGTGAATGCGATTGGGCTGGGCTTGTCCGATCCCGAGAAGGCTGAAGAGATTATTCGACAACTGATTCAGAGGGCGATCGATGCCCGGGGTGATCAGGAGGATGCCGAACCACCGGTGATCGAAGAAAAGTACAAGGGGATCACAATCTGGACGGCACCGGTCCCTGAAGACCGTCGCGAGCGCATCCGGCAGCGACGCGAAGAGGGGGAAATGCAGTTCGAAATCCGAATTCCTGAACCGGGGTTTGCCATCATCGACGGGTCGCTCGTCGCCGCCGACAGCGTTTCGTTTATCAAGTTTGCAATCGATACATACAAGGGGGAGAATCCGCCGCTGGTGGACGACCCCTCCTTCAAGCAGGTGTCCCGGCAGATGACCAATCTGCTTGGGACCGACATGCCGGCCGCCATTTTCTACAGCCAGCCTGGCCCGATGATGGAGTCGATGCTCAATCTGGCCAAGGGCGACGATGTGAAAGGCGCGCTCGAGCGGGGCGGCGAAGAGAATCGGTTCGTCAAGAATTTCCAACGGGCATTGGAAGATAACCCACTCCCCGACTGGGAAGAGATTCGCGACTTTTTTGCGTCCAGCGGTGGCTTCATCACCAGCGATGACTCGGGCTATCACGC
>JAJTFE010000204.1 GCA_021298375.1 Blastopirellula sp.
GCGATGACTTGAACCGGCCCCAACAGTCCCGACTAAGCGCGGCCTTGGTTGCCACTAACCCAAACAGCCGAGGTCGTCCAAGGCAAACCGATGGCCCGCACTGCCGTGGATGCCAGTGGTTGGGTTGGATGCAACTCCAAATACCGTTCGCCCGGGATCGTCGAGCGGATCAGGCTGTGGCCTTGCAAGAGAATCTCGAAACCGTTGGGCGGGAGTTGGAGGTTGTCGCGGACGCGGACTTTGGGGAGCAAAATCCCCTGATCCAGGGCGAGTTGTTTGCGGGTGTTTGAAATCTCAGTCAATAAGCGTCCACCGCTGGCGGCGTCTGCCAGGCGCAGCAGGTCGCTACCGAGGCGAACCTCCAGCGCATCGAGGTCGAGCATTCTTTCAGCGGCAGGTTCGGCCACCGGTTTGGAGGCTGCGGCAGAGGGCGCAGAGGTTGACGATTGGCGTCGAGCGGAGAACCAGGCGAGCCCGCCGGTGGCCACCGCCAACAGGAGCAGGGGAACTTGCGGCAAATTTGTGAAAGCGAGCCCCCCGACAAACAGTGCCGTGATTGCCAAGGCCATCGGGCTGGCAATCAACTGCAGGACGGAATCGCTGGGCAAATCACTCCGCTCCGACCCGCGGCTGACCAGCAAGCCGGCGGCGATGCTGATCAGCAGTGCCGGAAGTTGCGAGACCAAGCCGTCACCGATGGTGAGCTTCGAAAAGACTTCGGCAGATTCGCTCACGGAAAGACCGCTGCTCAAACCGAGAAACAGTCCCCCCGCCAGATTGATGACCGTAATCAGCAAGCCTGCGATCGCGTCGCCCCGCACATACTTGCTCGCTCCGTCCATCGCACCGTGAAAGTCGGCTTGGCGGAGTAATTCCTGTCGTCTTGTCTGAGCCTCTTTGTGGTCGATCAGTCCAGCGTTAAGGTCGGCGTCAATCGCCATTTGCCGGCCAGGCAACCCATCCAGGGCGAAGCGGGCGGCCACCTCACCGATTCGCGTGGCTCCCTTGGTGATCACGACAAACTGGACGATAAAGAGGATTGCAAAAATGATCGCTCCCACGATCAATTGATCGCCCGTGACAAACTGGGCAAATGCCTTGACCACCTCCCCCGCCGCAAGTTCGCCGTCAACCGGTCCGCGAGTCAAAATCAGGCGTGTCGTGGCAATGTTCAACGCCAGGCGACCGAGGGTGGTCACCAGCAAAAGGGCGGGAAACGCGCTCAACTCCAAAGGCGAGCGGGCAAACAGCGCGCTCAACAGCAAGACCACCGAAATGGTGATGTTGGCCGCAAGCAGAAAGTCCATCAGCCCTGTCGGGAGCGGCAGGTAGATCACGAAAATGCAAAGCACAATCCCGATCGGGAGCGCGAGGTCGATAATTTTTTTCGGCATTTCCAATCGGCCCGCGGAAGTTCGGCTCAAGTCTCTCGGCCCAATAACCGGGAACGGTAGCCGAATCCTGCTATCAAGTCCACGCCGATTGGATTCGCGGCGATGGATGAAGTGCCCAAATAACAGGTGCTAGCTGTTGGCGGTTGGCCAGCTCAACCCGATCCGTCAATTGCCCGAAGCGCGGGGCGGCGGAGTAGGCAGGGGGAGAACCCCGGTTGCCGCCGGCGTCAAATAAAAAAGGCCCGTCAGCTTGCCTGGAATCGCAAGCCAACCGGCCTTAATCTCGCTCAAAATTCGGGTGGACCCGCCAGCGGCATCGCCACGGGGCTTTCCCGGTTCGGGATGGCCCAAATAATCCTGGTGGTATTCTTCCGCCGGATAGAACGTTTCCGTCGGCGAGATTTCAGTCACCACGCGACTGCGGAACGCCTTGAGTTCGTTCAGCTTGTCCTTGTACTTTTCCGCAGTCTGGCGCTGGGTTTCATTGTGGTAGAAGATCACGCTCCGGTACTGAGTTCCTTCGTCCGGGCCTTGCTTGTTCAGCGTCGTCGGGTCGTGCACTTTCCAGAAAATCTCGAGCAGTTTGTCAAAGCTGACCACTTTCGGGTCATACTCGATTCGGCAGACTTCGGCATGATTGGTGCGGCCCGTACAGACCTGCTTGTAGGTCGGATTCTCGATCTTTCCGCCCTCGTATCCTGAAACAACGGACTTCACACCTTTGACCTGCTCAAAAACCGCTTCGACGCACCAGAAGCAGCCACCACCGAAAGTTGCGACTTCCAGTTCCCCAGACTTTGAATCGGTTTGGCTCATCAGTTCGGACCCAGAAAAAGAAAGAGTGGTAAGGACTGCCGCGGCCAGCCAAAACGGCCGGGCTACTGTTTGGTAAGTGAGCATTGGAAAAGCCCTGTTAGTCAGAGGATTGCCCCAAGGAAACGCTGACCGGCCGCGGTCTGGTTTGAAAAACTGCAGGCCGCAGCCGGGGGATAACGAGCCACATCAGGAATGTCGGTATTTCCCTTGGACTAATTATCGCGAACCGCGGGGGGGCTGGCAAATCAGCGGGGAATGCCTCCGGTCGGCCAAGGCCCAACGGCCGCCAGTCACTGGCAGGGGCGGTTACTCGGCCAGTTTCCCTTTTGGTCGCTGGGGGCCGACCGAACTCGGGGAGAGGTTTTCCCCGGCTTTTCGCCCGTTTATGCCGGTTCCGCGCAGTCTCCGGAAAAAGAAAAAGCCTGCTTGCGGAATGCTCCCCAAGCAGGCTGCTCAATGAATTGCGGAATTCGCCGGTCGCTTTTCGACTTTAAAGGGCGTAACCGTTTTCGTATTGATGACGAACGAGCGCCGCGACTTCCGGGGTCGCATCTTTCGCAATCAAGTTGGTTGCATCCCACTCGACCTTCTTGCCGGCGAGCAAAGCGAGGTTGCCGAGCAAAATGGTTTCGCTCAAGGGCCCGGCGTAGTCGGGGAAGTTAGACATTGGAGTCCCTTCACCCTGAATGGACTTCGCAAATTCGACAAAGTGACCTGGGGAACGGACAAAAGTCGACTCGCGGGCGAACTCGCGCTGGTTCTTGAACTCATTCCCAAAGACAAAGCCAGTGTTGCCGGCGTCTCCGCCGTAGTCACCCGGCGAGAAGAGTTTGCCCTTGTCCCCGATGATCAGCGAGCCCGAATTGAATGGAACCTCGCGGTCGCCGTTTTTCGCCTTGGGGCATCCGGCCATCAGTTCGGCTGGCGGCATCTGCCCGCCATCGTACCAATAGACATTCAAGCCCGGGCGTCCATCCAATTCCGGGAAGACAAAATGGATTTTGGACGACTTCGGATACATAACCCCGTCGTGCTCGTCACAAATGGCTTCGACAGAGGTCGGGTTCCGCAAGTTCAAGGCCATAAAGGGCATGTTGAACGTGTGGCAGGCCATATCACCGAGGGCACCCGTGCCGAATGCCCAGAAGCCGCGCCATTTGAAGGGATGGATTTCGGGGCTGTAAGCCTGCTTCTTGGCGCAGCCCAGCCACAAATCCCAATGGATAGCAGCGGGCGGTTCGGCCGTCTTGATTTGCAGTCCTTTGCTTTGCGGCCAGACTGGGCGATTGGTCCACACATGCACTTCCTTGACTGTGCCGAGCAGGCCTTTCTTGACCAATGCCGCCGAAAGACGGAGTGTGGAATCAGCAGTTCCCTGGTTGCCCATTTGGGTAATGACTTTATTTTCCCGGGCAATGGTCCCGAGGACTCGAGCTTCTTCAATCGAGTGGGTCAGCGGCTTCTGGCAGAAGCAGTGCTTGCCCATCTTCATAGCCTGAGCGGCAATCACGGCGTGCATGTGGTCCGGGGTGCTGACCGTGACGGCATCAATTGACTTGTCCATTTCCTCCAGCATCTTGCGGTAGTCGTTGTACCGCTTGGCGTCCGGAAAGGCTCGTTGGGCCTTGTCGAGGAAGCCATCATCGATGTCGCAGATCGCCACGACCTTGCCGTTGTTCTTGGCATCATTGGAGTCGGAAGAACCCTTGCCATCGATTCCAATACAGCCGAACCGGATTTCTTCATTGGCCGAACGGCTGGCCCGGAGGCTGGTTCCCCCAGCTACCCAGTAGCCGGCACCGATGGCCGCCGAGGTCTTGATAAAGTCACGACGATGTTGATTGCGAGGCATCTTGAAAAACTCCTGTGAAGATTTGAACGCGGCAAATTTCGCGAGCACCAATCGAGGTTCGCGGAAACTGATCCAGGCTGGCAGCCGTTGGGGCCCCTTTGCCGTTGGGAACCCTGTACCGTTGGGAACCCTGTACGGGAACCCTGTGTGGCCGGCGCAGTCAAGTAATGCCTGTGCGGCGAACCTCGGTTCCAAACGTTTTGGCGGCAAGGGCCGACGGGCAGCGTTGAGCAAGGCTCATGAGTTTCACGCGTGGGAAAACGCGGCCGCGGTTGCAGTTGTCCCCTGGCCAAGTGTCTTTTCTGGCAGGAGGCAACCAAACCACCTGTCAGACTAACGCGCGGCGCACAGCAATTCAACCAACCAGAACGACTTTCAGCGGCCGCTTCCCATACCGCGACCGTTTCCGGCGGTTGGGTTCATTTAGTCGCCGTACTTGACCCGCAATCGCTCGACGACTCTTTGAATTTCCCGTTTCAATTCTGGCGAGTCGGCAATTTCAATGGCCCGATTCTCAGCCAGCAGCGCCGGGCGCCGGCGACTGGTCGCCCGCATGATCATCGCCTTGTGCAGCAAGGCTTCGCAGCGGAGGTCCGTCGGCATCCGCGTGTCGTCCACAAACCCGTCGAGCAGTTGCAAGGCTTCTTCGTGCTTGTCCAGCGCGCTCAGCAAATCAGCCCGAGCCGCAATCACCTCGATCAGCAAGTCCGGCTTATCAGCGGCCTGCGTCGCTGTTTTTCCAAGCAAGTCAGCGGCGGCAGTTTGCTCGCCGTTCAACTCCAGGAGTTGGGCCTTGGCCAGATTGAGGTAAGGCTGAGTCGCGTCCTCCTTGAGGTAGCTATCCAGAATCTCCAGCCCCGACTTGGCTCCCCGGGCTCCCGCGACCTGCAACGCCTTTTTGACTTTCAGTCGTTGCTTGGTTTCGCCCAGAACATCTTCCATCCCGATCATTTCGTCCAGCAGTTTCCCGGCGGCATCCACCTGTCCACTGGTCTGCAGCAGGTTCAGCTTGATTTGCAGAATCTCGATCTTGCGGTCGATTTCAAATTCGACCGTTCCAAGTACTTCATCGATAAACGCGATCGCGCGATCGGGCTTCTCCAGGCGAGAAATCGTCAAAATGTCGGTGATGATCAGCTTTTGCCGCTCGGCCTCTTCCGCCGCGAACCACTTGGTGCGCAAGCCCAAAGCGTCATCAGCGTCGAGCTTGCCGATTTCCTCCAGTGTCGACTCGTAATAGACCCGGACGAGATTCTCATCGAGTTGCGCCAGTCCCTCATCCAGCAACTTGGCCTTTTCGGGACCCTCGGCTTTGGCTGCTTTGGCGAAGGCTTCGTCGCGGCGGACTCGACGCTGGCGGAGGTCGTCCAATCGCTTGAGGTAGTTTGCCGGGCCGCCTTCTTCAAACCCAAGGACGCCGAACGGGAGTTGCGCCTGGTCGACCAAAATCACCGTCGGGAAACCCGAGACGCCAAACCGCCCTTGCCACTCTTCGTTTTGCTTGACCGTTTGCGGGGGGAGTTCCTTGTTTTGAGGGAAGTCAAACTTCACCAGCACAAAGTTCTTGAGTGCCGCGTCGTTGAACTCAGCCTTTGAGAAAACCTCCTCTTCCAATCGCTTGCAAGGAGGACACCAGTCAGAGCCCGTAAAGAGGAGAAGCAGGTCTTTCGATTCGGCTTGAGCCTGCTTCACGGCGGCAGCCGCATCCTCGGTCCAGCGGTCGTCGGCATTGCCAGCAAGCGGAAGGCTGAGCCCCACAACCAAAACGATCAGTCGAGTCAGCGAACGAACAGCGTACATGGCAAGCCTGAAAACGAACAAAGATACGGCAACAATCCCGATGACAAACCGATGACAAAGAGGAGTCCCAATTGCAATTCTGACCCTGCGGCGAGCCCTCGCCCCGTCTGGATACTTCGGGCGGTCCCACTCGCGCGCGGCCCGCCGAATCCCCGAAACAACCCCCGTCTTGGTTAGTCGCTTCGGCCAGCGCCCCCCCCTAAAATCTTTCCGGGTCGGGCTGGACCATCCTTTTGACCGCTCTGAATCTAACTCCTGTCGCGCTTCGAGGCAATCAACAGGGAAACAAGCCGCCAGTTGGTCGGCAACGAGTTGTCAACGAGTCGGCGCCGAGTCGCCGCAGGGAAATCTCCGCCGCGGGATTCGGCGAGAAGGCCGCGGTCCCGCTGGAGGCCTCCGGTCTATCCGTCGGAACGCCGGTTCAGAGGCTGGGTGTTGTAGGCTTCGCGTTCGAAAGGGTTGTCCCAATAGGGATGCCGTCCGTTGAGCCAGAGGAAAAACGAGGCGCCGAGATAAGCGGGCAAGAAAAGCGGGCCCCAGCGGGCGTACTGGCGCACATGGACATGCTCATGTTCCCGTGAGCACTCGAGGGCCAGAGGATCGCGACCCAGAATCGTATGCCCGAGCGTCATCGCTGCTGCAGAGATGGGCGTTCGGGCCAATGCCCAACTGACCAACCCGCCGTAAAACTCCAGACAGCCTCGGCGGAGTTGCATCCCCCCTCCAGTCAACAACCCAAGCAACCCGCAAACGAGCCCCAGCATGGAATTGGGGCTGGCCCAAATCAATCGCAGCAAGGCGGGAATCCTTATGAGTATGAAGAACATGTTCGGTGCCTGATGGAGGGAAATGAGAGACTCGTCTTGATAAATGCTTGCCTGAATCAGGGGACCCAGCAAGGATTGTTGGGAGGGGGGGGGCTGGCAGCCACTCCTTCAGCTCCGGAACCACTCCTTTCCTTCCCGCGCCGCTTGGGCTCGGGAAAAGTTTGTCGATTCTGCCGGTGGAGTCCCGCCGGTTTGGTTGTAGCAGTCGCAAGGAAACGGAGGCGTCCAGCTTTGCCAAACCTTGCCTGATGCGCCGACCGATTCACCGGCCTCTGCGATGAAACGTGGCCGCGATCATTTTTGTCGAATCGCCTCATTTGGCAACTGCCGAAGCAAACAGGGAAGGCAGCTCGCCTCGTCAGGGTCCGCTCCCTGTCGTTGACCTGAAGCTGTGCAGGCCTGAGGCGGTTTCCGCTGGCAGGCAGGGATCCAGTCAACCGCTTCCTCCCCGCGAACAAGGTTGAACGGCGTGAAGACAGTTCTCAAATCAAGCCAAGTCCAGTCCCAAAGGTGGGGGGGTGGCCCGATCGTCTGGTTGGGGCTCGCCCTCGCTTCGGCCACCGTCTTGGCCGGAAGCGAAAAGCCGGGGGACACTCCCGCGTCGCCCCCTGGTTCTTTTGGCTCACACTCTGCCGGCTGGTTTTCCCCGGAAAACCGCCATGAGGACGCGACGCTTGCCAACCTGAAAGCGGTGCAGAAAGCGGTCCAGGCGGTGGTCGACAAAACCACTCCCGCTGTGGTATCGATTTCCGATGGCGGCGGTTATGGGAGCGGCGTCATTGTCAGTCGCGAGGGGCTGATTTTGACTGCCGGACACGTGGTGAATACCGGTATCTCTCAATTCGATATCTTTTTCTCAAGCGGCCAAACGGCCAAGGCGCGGCTGGTTGGATTCAACCTGAACGTTGACGCTGCGATGTTGCAATTAGTTGGAGCCGGACCTTGGCCGAGCGTTGAGCTGGGACGCCAAGCCGACCTTGACCGCGGCGATTGGGTCGTTTGTCTCGGCCACTCCGGGGGATATGAACTGGGTCGGAAACCGCCCGTGCGCACCGGGAGGGTGCTCGATTTTCGCGACGAAATGGTCGTGACCGACGCCGTCCTGATCGGCGGCGACTCGGGCGGCCCGTTGTTTGACTTGGAAGGCAAGCTGATTGGAATCCACAGTTCGATCGGCGAAGTGATCGCTGAGAACCGACATGTCTCAATCGATATCTTCCGCCGCGATTGGGATCGCTTGGCTCGGGGGGACCGCTGGGGGCAACTTCCAGACCTGCCCGGAGACATTGACAAGCAATTGCCTCCGGAAAAATCTGCTCCCGGGCAGCGGGCGAAACTCGGGGTAAAAGTCGACCCCCAGGCGACCCGTGCAGTGGTGACCGAAATCACCCCCGGCTCACCGGCCGAGCGAATTGGTCTCAAGCGCGGCGATGTGGTCGAGAACTTTGGCGGAGTTGAGGTTCGAGCCGGCTCCCACTTGATTGAGCTGGTCAGCCAACGCCGGGTCGGGGAATCGGTTCGATTGCAAGTGCGGCGCGGCACCAACTTGTTTCAGCTGGAGGTGATCCTTGATCAATTCTAGTTTCAGACCGAATGTCCTGTTACGGATTCTGATCTGACCTCCAAGTTTGATCGCGCGCTCGAGCAGAACACTGAGAAAATCAAGTTCAGCCGCAGCGAGTTCGAGCGGTTTCGCGATCATCCAGCCAACCCGTTTGACGGGCTTTTTGAACTCGAAGAGAGCGTCTATCGCAACGGCATTGAGCTGAAGTTTGAACTCCCCAATCTGCGGAACCGAATGATTGGCCGGCATGAGCGGCAAAGTAGTCGGCTGTTGGGGAGCCTGCAGGGAGTTGGGGACGCCTGGAATCGCTCGGTTGTGGAGGTTTTAGTCGACGGGCAAGTGGTCGCCTTGGCAACCGTTGTCGACCCGGCAGGTTTGCTGGTGACAAAAGCGAGCGAACTGAGCGGCGCGACGTTGCTCGCGGTCAAGAGTTTTGATGGTAAGGTTTTCCCGGCTAAGATCTTGCGGTCCGATCAAGCCAATGACCTCGCCGTGCTGCAGACCGCGGCCGAGGGGCTGGTTGCCGTTCGGTTCGCGACGGTCCTCCCTGAGGACGGAGCCTTTCTGGTGACCATCGGAGCGGGAGGAAAGCCACTGGCTCTGGGCTCCCTGAGCCACGGGCCGCGGGCCCTGCCGGCGAGCGAGCAAGCGGTCCTCGGGATCCAGCCACAAGATGCCGGCGAAGGTTGCGAACTGGTCGAAGTCACCCGCGGTGGAGCGGGCGACAAGGCGGGCTTGCGGGCAGGTGATGTCGTGGTCGGGATCGATTCCAGGCCAATCGATGACGTGACGGACCTGGTGAACGAGATCCGCCGGCGCCGACCCGGAACCTCCGTCAGCCTCGAGGTCCTTCGCCAAGGGCAGCGGCACGTGATTGCCGCAACCTTGGCCGGAAGAAACGTCTCGCCGGACAATGCGGCCCGCTTCAAGATGATGAATCGCCTGGGGGCGATCCCAAGCGCTCGCGCAGCCGATTTCCCCTGGGTCTTGCAGCACGACACCCCGCTTTTCTCCGAGCAATGCGGAGGGCCCTTACTCGACCTCGAGGGGAATGTCATCGGATTGAACATCGCCCGCCAAGGTCGAATCGCATCCTTGGCTATTCCCGGGGAGCAACTGGTCCAACTCCTGCCGGAATTGGCCCGCGAAGAACTCGCCGAAAAAGAACGTGGCAACGGTCGCTGAGCCCTGTCGCACGCGGCACTCCAGAATCGTCACTCCAGAATCGCCCCAGCCGATTGAATTCCGGTTCAACTCAGAACGCCCGCCGGATGGAAAAGAATCGCTCAGCGGCGGTTCTTCCGCTTCTGCAAGTAACCAGCGCCAGATTCGTAGTAGCGGCTGCGGCGCTGGCTGGTTTCCTGGCCCTTGGCCTTTTGCAGCTGTTCGCGCAAATCGCCCAACAGTGCGGTGGTAAAGCGGCACTTGAGCACTTCGCTGCGAAAGCGGATGTAGTCTGCGTGTTCGGCTGGCAACGTTCCCAGCAGGTACTGGGACAACTCATCGCGCGTCGGCACCCCGACTTGGTTGCGACGCCAGATTTCGCTGAGCGTATGCACACCCGCGTTACGCCGGCCATTGATCGCTGCGAGGCGCTCGAGCAGCCGCCGGTCTTGTCGCGCTTGTTGCTCGATCTCTCCGGCGCGGGCCGGGTCGAGGGTCTCATCGAGGTAAGCCTCCAATTCGGCATCGCTAAAGCTCATCGATTCGCACCTCCGAACACTTTTCTTCAATTTTTGTCCGTCACCAATCCTTGTCCCTCCGCCAGCAAATGACAAGGAAGGAGAAGAGAGAGTGCGGGGACCGGGGAGAGCCGAACAGTCAACGGCGACCCGTCGCCATCTGGTTAAGCACTCTTCATGTTAAGCCTTGTTCTCATCCATGGCAATCGAATAAGTGAGTTCGAGCAACAGCAGCGGCCGCCGGGAAATTTGATTGCGGGCGGCGCGGCGGTTGCGGCTGGCAGCGGGCGAGTCTATCGTGATCATTTTGAGTTTGCTCGATCGGAGTTGGAACATGAACGGATGGATTTCGCGACCAGCGATGTGCCTGGTTTGTCGGGGAGTGCTTGCGGCCGCCACGCTTCTGTTGCCGGGGGCCGGGGCTCGAGCCCAAACGGCTGCTCCGGATAAGGGAAATCCGACCGCTGTAGAGCCTGAGGGCAAGGCCACCGCTGCCATCGCACAGGAGGGCATCGCACAGGAGGGCATCGCGGCGGGCGGCACGCCCCAAGGCGGCATCGCGCAGGGGTTCGTGTT
Source organism: Blastopirellula sp. (assembly GCA_021298375.1). Classification (GTDB taxonomy): domain Bacteria; phylum Planctomycetota; class Planctomycetia; order Pirellulales; family Pirellulaceae; genus BJ22. The sequence continues at coordinate 10,512 of JAJTFE010000204.1, forward strand.
TGATGACCGGAATGGGGATGGTCGGCGGGACCCGGCGGACTTGCCACTGGCCGGAGTTCGGGTCTCGAACGGTTTGGAAATTGTTCGGACCGACGAGCAGGGAAGATACCAGCGGCCGCTTGGCGAAGAGTGGCAGGTCTTTGTGATCAAGCCTTCGGGATATCGGACGCGAATTGGCCCGAGCCAACTCCCGCAGTTCTATTACCTGCATCGGCCCAGCGGCAGTCCGCAGTTGCGTTTTGCAGGAGTCGCGCCGAGTGGGCCGCTGCCCCAATCGATCGACTTTCCTTTGACTCCGCAGCAGGAGCCGGAGGTTTTTCGGATGATTCTGTTTGGGGACACCCAGCCGCGGAATCTGACTGAGGTCGACTACATTGCCCACGACGTGATTGCCGATGCCCGGCGCACCGAGGCTGCCTTTGGAGTGACACTGGGCGATATCGCCTTCGATGATCTGAATGTGATCGGGCCGCTGACCGAGGCGATCAGTCTGATTGGCATTCCCTGGTACAACGTCTTCGGCAATCACGATGCCAATTTCGACGCCACCACCCGCCGGTATATCAACGAGACCTTTGAACGGCACTTTGGTCCCAGTTATTACTCGTTTGACCACGGCAAGGTCCATTTTGTCGTGCTCGACAACATCGACTATGTCCCCACACCCGAAGGAAAGTTTGGCTTCAAGGGTGGTTTTGGAGAGGAACAGCTGAATTGGCTGAAGCGCGATCTGGAGGCGATTCCGGCAGAGCAGATGGTCGTGTTGCTGATGCACATTCCGCTGAACCTGACGGGAGATCATCAGGCCCTGTTTCGGCTGATTGAGCAACGTCCTTTTGCGCTCTCGATCTCGGCCCATCAGCATTATCATCAGCACCTCTTTCTCGGTGAGCAGCAGGGCTGGAAGGGGAAACAGCCGCATCATCACATCATCAATGTCACCGTTTGCGGCAGTTGGTGGTCGGGCGTCAAGGATGAACGCGGAATTCCGCACGCCACGATGTCCGACGGGGCACCGAACGGTTACTCGGTTATGACCTTTGATGGAGAGCAGTACAGCCTCGAGTTCATCGGCGCCGGAAATGATCGGGGGCGGCAGATGCGAATCGAGTTGGCCAATGAGGTACCCGCGGAAAAGACAACGCGGTTTCACGTCAACGTGTTTGATGGCTCCAGCCGCTCTCGGGTCTGGTTTTCGCTCAATGGGAGAGAATGGACAGAGTGTCAGCAGGTCGAGGAATCCGACCCGCAATTCCAGCGGCTATGGGAGGCGGAGCAACAGCAACAACCGCCACCCAGTCCCAAGTTGACGAAGCCAACCATCTCCAGTCACCTTTGGGCAGGCGAGTTACCCTCAGGCTTGACCCCCGGGACGCACCTCTTGCGCGTCCGCACAGTCGACTTGGCTGGCAAGGAGTATACGGATGAGCGAAGTTTCCGGGTGGTGCCCACAGAGCGCTGACGTTGCCGCGCGCCCAGTTGCAGTTGCGCCCCGTTGCAGTTGCGTTCCGTTCCAGTTGCGGCCGGTTCAGGTCGGCCGGCCCGGAGGATGCCGCTGGGTTAACTGAAGTAGTTCAGTGCCGCAATGTCGGCGACGTTCCTGTCGAAGTACAGGGGGTGGTCGTGAAAGCTGCAATAGTCGAGACCTTGGTTAAGGAGGTCCTCGACATGGCAGAATCGCAATTCCCGTTCTTGCGTTTCGAAATGCCGTTCGATGAGGTAATCCACGACTCCAGGTTCGAGAGCGATTCCGAATTTGGCGGCCCGGTCAAAAAACAGGTTGCGGAATTCCTCGACCGTGGGGTTCCCGACCTGAATTTTGTATGGGATCCGGCGGAGGAAAGCATCGTCGGTCAATTTGTTCGGCGTGAAGTTTGTGGAAAAGACCAGCAATTGGTCGAAGGGCAGTTTGAGCTGCCGGCCCGAAGGCAGCCCGATATAGTCGTAGCCCGTATCCATCGGGACAATCCAGCGATTGAGCAACTCATTAATCCCGACGCGCTGGCGTCCGAAGTCGTCGATCACGAGGCAGCCGCAGTTGCTTTTGACTTGAATCGGCGCTTCCAGGATTCGAGTGATCGGATTCTGGGTAACCTCCAGATTTTCGAGTTCGAGTTCGCCACCAGCGACCACCGTCGGCCGCTGGATGTAAACCCAGCGGTGATCGATCTCAAAGCCAGGAGGTAAGGTGTGGGCTTGATCGAAGGGCAATTCCTGGTGAATCGAGGGATCGAAGACGCGGATGATTTCGCTGCCGACCGAAAGCACTCTGGGGATCCAGATGTTGGTGTGAGCTGACTTGAGCAACTGTTTGGAAAGGACGCTTTTTCCATTGCCCGGGGGGCCGTAAAGCATCAAGGTTTTGCCCGAGTTGACCGCTTGTCCCAATTGGCTGAGCAAGAGGTTCGAGACTGAGAACTCGGACAGCGCCTTGATCATCTGCGGTAGCTTGATGCGATGGTTCCGCAACGACTGCCGGAACACCGAGTTGGTGTACTGGTCGATCGAAACCGGAGCGGCACCGCAGTAGGTGCTCAGTTCGAGGTCCATCTGTGCCTTTTCGATCCCCTTCGGCAGGATCTCGTACACAAAGTCATTTCCGGCCGCCGCGCCCTTGGGGAAAATCAATTGCTCGGAGCGGAGAAGATGCAGTGTCGGCTCGACCAGATTCAGGGGCAACCTCAGCTGGCGACTGACGTTCAAACCGGATTGTTTTCCATGCTGGTAGAGATAGCGGATGACGAGCGGTAGCAGGACGCGCGGTTCAATTCCGGCTTCGGTGAAGGTTTCGGGTTGCCGCGGAACAAAGTTCTTCAGCGCGGGGGGCGGGGAGACCGAAGGCTCACGGCCGGCGTTGGGAAGAGAACCTGCTGAGAAAGCCTCAGGAAACGAAGCGCGAATAAAGTCGAATGTCATGTTTTTCCGGCCCTGGGCGGGCAAAGCTGGGAGGAGAGAAGAGGTGAGGACTTGGGAAAACTGCTGCCGGAAGGGGGAACGCTGCCGTGCAGTCCGGGCCCGGGTCAACGCCAAGGTTGGTCTCCCGACCGCAAAGGCGGCACAGCAGGGGGGGGCGACCCGCAGTCCAAGATGCCTTTGAACTATCGGCTATCCGAAATCA
>JAJTFE010000205.1 GCA_021298375.1 Blastopirellula sp.
GAAAATGTCATTTCGCTTGTCCACGGAGCCATCTTTACCCGGGGACCTGCCGACCTCAAAAACACCGCTCTGTTTTTCGGTGGCTCTGAAGCGAGCGCCGCAGAAAGCCTCTACCACATTGCCCGCCAGAGCTTCTTCGGGCCCTTGCGCGTCTCGGTGATGTGCGACCCGAACGGAGCGAATACAACCGCCGCCGCTGCGGTCCTCTCGATCGAGAAGCACCTGCCCCTGGCCGGAGTGAACCTCTGCGTGCTCGGTGGAACCGGACCGGTCGGTTCGCGCGTGGCCCGTATCGCCGCCAGCCAGGGGGCCGTGGTCCGCATCTGCTCGCGGTCGCTCGAGCGGGCCCGATCGACCGCCGAGGCGATTCTTGCGGCTTACCCCCAAGCCCGCGTCGAGTCCTTCGAATTCCTCGCGGAGGCCGATGTCGCCCGAGCCGCCGCTGGCTTCGATGTCCTTGTCGCCGCTGGTGCTGCCGGAGCCACCTTCACTCTCCCCGACTGGCTGGACCACGTCCCAGGCATCAAAGTTGCCATCGATTTGAATGCGGTCCCACCGGTCGGGTTGCTCGGGATCGAACCTCGCGATGAGGGCGCGATCCGCTCGGGTCTGATCTGCTATGGCGCCCTCGGTGTTGGCGGCCTGAAGATGAAAATCCACAAGGCTTGCCTCAAGCAGCTGTTCGAATCCAATGAACGCTGCTTTAACACTGCCGAAATCTTTGAGTTCGGCCGGTATCTCGTCAACAACGCCTGATCGAGCAGCGGAAAAACGGTCAGCCCGCGATTTTCCCCGCCTCTTCGCCCCATCCTCCCGTTCGGATTGGGGAAACGCCCCCGGCATCCCCCTGCCCCGCCGACAGGTCTTGGGGGGAACTCCGCCCCAGCCGCGCCCGGGCCTGGGAGATCGGCGTTAAACTGAGAACCTGTCTTGCGCAGGCAATTCCTCTCTTCTCGGGTTTTCCTCAGGGCTACCAACATGCTCACTCGCCGTTCGCTGCTCGCCACCTTGGCTACCGCCGGTATCGGAACGCCGACTTTTCACCGCGCTCTGGTTCATGTCGCCGCAGGCCAAGCGCAAATCACGCCTGAGATGATCGCGCAAGCCTCGTGGATCAGCGGTATTACGCTGACGCCGGATGAGCAGCAGAAGATTGCCCAAAAAGCGCAACTCAACTCCATCGCGCTCGATCAATTGCGCAAGTTTCCGCTGGACCACACGTTTCCACCAGCGACCCAGTTTCAAACGTGGGCCGCACCAGGAACGCCGCCCGCCACGCCGACCCGCGACGCGCACTATGCCAACCCAGCGGCACTCAATCGCCCCGCCTCGGATGAAGATCTCTGCTTCCTCCCCGTCTCGGAATTGTCCGAGCTGGTCAGGACGCGACAAATCACCAGCGTGGAATTGACGGAGCGTTACCTCGGTCGGCTGAAAAAGTACGATCCGCTGCTGCGCTGTGTCGTCAACCTGACCGAGGAACTCGCTCTTCGCCAAGCCACTCAAGCTGATCGCGAGATCGCCGCCGGGCAATATCGCGGACCGCTCCATGGAATCCCCTGGGGCGCGAAAGACCTGATCGCCATTCCTGATTATCCAACCACTTGGGGGATTCCCGTGCATCGCGATCGCGTCCTCAATGAAACCGCCACGATTGCCGCCCGGTTGCAGTCCGCGGGAGCCGTGCTGATCGCGAAATTGTCGCTCGGTGCCATCGCGATGGGAGACCAGTGGTTCGGACAGATGACCCGCAATCCGTGGAATCCACGGAATGGTTCGAGTGGTTCGAGTGCTGGCTCTGCGGCCGCGACTGCCGCCGGTTGTGCCGGCTTTGCAATCGGCACCGAAACCTTGGGTAGCATCCTCTCTCCATCGATTCGCTGCGGCACCACCGGACTGCGACCGACTTTCGGCAGAGTCAGTCGACAGGGGTGCATGCCCCTCGCCTGGTCCATGGACAAAGTCGGACCGATCTGCCGCAGCGTGGAAGATTGCGCCGTCGTTTTCGGGGCGATTCATGGTGCCGATGGGCACGATCCGACGGCCGTCGACCGCCCCTTCCACTGGCCTGCTCAGGTTGATTTGAGACACATCCGGATTGGAGTGCTCCGCCGTGATAATCAGGACGAACTCCGCGAAGAAGAGCGGATCCTCAAGGACCTCGGATGCCAACTCGTCCCCATCGAGCTGCCTAAAGACTATCCCCTGCGGGCCCTGACACAAGCGATTGACATCGAAGCCGCCGAGATCTTTCAAGACCTGCTCTTCGCCGGGAAAACGGAACACTGGAACGACTGGACCGATATTTTCCGCGCGGCCCACTACGTCTCCGCGATCGACTACCTCAAATTGATGCGGGTCCGCCGCAAGCTGATGGCGGAAATGGAAAACCTGATGAAACAGGTTGACGTCCTGTTCAACTGCAATGACCTTCTGCACACCAACCTCAGCGGACACCCCTCGATTGTCCTGCCGTGGAAAATTGCCCAGCGGTCGGAGTCCCAACGGCCCGTTCCCGCAACGTTCACGGGGCATCTCTTTGACGAAGCGAGACTTTGCGCCGTCGCTCACGCCTTTCAACTTCAAGTCCAAGGCCACCTCCAGCGCCCACCTCTCGACGCGTTTCTGGCCCAATTCGAAGCCGGTACGCTGGACGCCAAACCGGAGTCCGCAGCTCCGGCTGACGGTGGAACCGCTCCCACCCCGGCCGCCCCGGGGAAACAGGGCGGCTAAGCCGCTCGCGAGCCTTCGCCAGCCCGCCCCTGCTTGAGCCTGAGCAACCTGCGCCAGCGACCGTTCGGCTGCCACAACCTGGCATAGTAAGGCAATTAATTTTCCGCTAACATCGATCGCGCGGAAACGCGGCTGGCCTGCACACGGACCCTAGACTCTGCCGGGCCCCTCCCATCCGCGGCCTGCCGTTCATCGCACGCTCGAACCAAAGTCCGACTGGCGGTGTAGCTTTGCCGTGCAGCTTTGCCGTGCAGGCGGCCCTGATTCCAGCTGGGCTCGGCGGGCTCTCCCCAACAATCAGTCACTCGAGATCGAACCCCATGACATCGACGACCGCCACCACTCCCGAAGCAACCTTTCAACTCGACCCGGCGTTCAACTTCGGCGACGACTTTGGTCCCGAGAAGATCGTCTACATTTACGAGCCGCGTTGTGGCTTGCGCGGGATTGTTGTGATCGACAACAGCAGCATCGGCCCGGCGATCGGAGGTATCCGGATGACTCCGACCGTAAACACGCAGGAAGTTTTCCGCCTCGCACGAGCGATGACGTGGAAAAACGCCCTGGCCGGGATTCCCCACGGCGGTGGCAAGTCGGGGATCATCGCGGACCCCAGAACCCTCACTCCCGAGCGAAAAGAGACGCTGATTCGGCAGTTCGCCCGCGGAATCGAAGCCTTGAACCAGTACATTCCGGGCCCCGACATGGGCACGGACGAGACGGCCATGGCCTGGGTGCGGGACGAGATCCGTCGCTCGGTCGGGCTCAGTTCCGTGCTGGGTGGAATTCCCCTCGACCAGGTCGGAGCCACCGGTTTTGGACTCGCTGTCTGCGCGGAAGTCGCCCAGCATTTTGCCGGTATCAACCTTCAGGGTGCCAAAGTCAGCATTCAGGGGTTTGGCAACGTCGGTCGCCACGCCGCCTCGTATCTCTCTCATCCCAAGCGCGGGGCGGTGGTCGTCGCAGCCACGGACCTCCCCGGTACCGTCTACAACCCGGATGGGCTGGACGTGGAGAAGTTGGTCAGCTTGGTCAAAGCAGGCCGGCCGATAACGGAGTACAACGAAAAGGGCACCAAGATACTGCCCCGCGATGAGTTCGTTAAAATTCCCGTCGATATCTTTGTACCGGCCGCCCAGGCCGACGTGATCACCGAAGCGAACGCCCCGCTGCTGAACTGCAAGCTGATGCTCCAGGGAGCCAACATCCCCTGCACGGATGTCGCTGAAAAAATCCTCCACGAACGGGGCGTCATTTGCGTCCCCGACTTCGTTGCCAATGCTGGCGGCGTGATTTGCGGCAGCGTTGAATACCACGGCGGCACCAAGTCGACCGCCTTCCAGGAAATTGAGGAAAAACTCAAGGAAAACACCTCTGCGGTGCTCGAGCACGCCCGGCGAACCAAGGCCACTCCTCGCGCCGCCGCACTCGATTTGGCCAAAGAACGCGTCCGCGAGGCGATGAGCTATCGGCGGGCCAACTAGCGCGGCTCGCAACCGGCAATTGACGGGTATCGTCGGGAGTGAGCAGCCGTCCCCTCCCGCCAGAAAAGCCTCGTCACTGCGGTCTTTTCCGGGAGCCGAGCGGCCTTACTTCGCGACCTTATGTCAGATTCCGGCCCGTACACGCGGTCGATAGGAAGCTGAGATGCTGTAGCGACTCGTCGGCAGTCTGCTGGCAATCCCTTACTGCCGGTTCATCTTGAGTTGGTTCCTTGCCCCATTCGGCAAAGCAGCCAACTGACGAGAGTCCTGACCGCAAATTTACAAGAGGCGACTCAGGTCGAGTTCACGCAGCGTCCCTACGGCAAAGTCCGGGCGATGGACTTTTAGGTCCTGCAATGGCGTCGATCCGGTCGCCACGGCGACCACTCGCGCACCAATCGCCCGAGCACAGCTAATATCAGCCGGAGTGTCTCCAATGACCACCACCTGCTCGGGCTGAAAATCGGGGCCGAGGCTGGCCAAGGCAGCTTGCCGCGCATCTCGCGCAACATCATCCCGCCGCAGATGATGATCCCCGTACCCGCCATAATCAAAGTAGTGGGCGACGTCGTAGGCGGCCAGCTTCAGCCCCGCAGCCTCCCTCGAATTACCCGTCAACAGGCCGAGCGAGAACCGCGCGTCCCCGCGCATCTCCTGCAGTAACTCCGGCACCCCGGGAAGGAGACTGCCCCGATTAGTCCGCAGACTCTCCGCCAGCTGCACGTGATAATGCCTTCGGAAGTCGTGGAAATGGCGGTCAAATGGCAAGTCCAGCCGCGCAAACAAGTCCTGCACGATCGCAAAATCAGTCCGCCCGTGGTACTCCAGTTCGGGATACTCCGTAACGCCAAACAATCGCTGCACGGTCACCCGCAGGGCGTGGATTCCCGCGCCCCCGGTTAACATCAGCGTCCCGTCGATATCCCAAAGCACCGTCAACTTCTTGTCGGTCGCCATCTCACGTTCTCTCCCATGTGCGTCCAGTGCCCCGACTCGAACGATTCAATCACCAACTCGTTACCAGTCAAACCAACCTGAGTCAGGCCAACCCGAGTCAAGCCAACCTGGAGACTGCCCCGGGAACCACCCTCCGCCGCCCCTCAGGCGTAGACTACTTCCCCGCCCCTGACTGCTCCGGACCGGATGACCCTATCAGCCTGCCCGACCCAAAAAAAAGCGGTCGTTTCAATTTCTGAAACGACCGCTTCCAATTTTAGCAAGTTCCGTCTCCCCCGCAGCGAGCATCG
>JAJTFE010000206.1 GCA_021298375.1 Blastopirellula sp.
GGTCGAGCGGTGGCGGATCCATGTTGTGCAGGCTGAACGCGGTGGCGATTTCCTGATAGTGCGGTGTGCCGTTATTGATGTTGGCATCGTCATCATCGAGCTGGAGGTAAATCGTGGTGATCAGCGGGTCAATCGTGGTATTCCCGGGTCGCATTTGGCCACGCACGATCAGCATGCCGAAGAACAGGGCAGCTGAAATGTCCCGATACGCTTGCGGCTCGCTCGCGATTAATTGGTTGCGCAGGTCCCAGACGCAACCAGAGAGCAATTGTCCGGCCTGATGAATCGCGCCGGACTGGGGATACTGCAGACTGTTGGCAGCCGTGCGAATGCCCGCACCGCAGTTTCCGGTAAAGCCATGACCGAGAATCGGCTCATCCTGAATCAGAACGCCAACGCAATCGCCCGAGCCCTCGCCCAGCTGCCCCTGCCCGTTCCCTGTGACCGAGACCAGGTGATGGCCATACTCGTGATAGACGACATCCGAGAAGGAGGTGTTGCTGCAGCCTCCGCCAGCGCGATAGAAATTGATCGACGTGCCATCGTAGTAGGCGTTACAGGTCGAATTGATGTTGGTGTTGACATCAAAGAAAGTCTGCGTGGCAATCGTGGGAAATGTCGGTTCGTAGCGGAGGACGAAGTCGCGGACCACGTTGGATTCGTAGTAGGCGTTGACATTGGCGTTGGCAAACTGCTGGCCGTCGGTCGGGTTGTGGAGAAAATTCGCCGGTCCCGGAGGAGTCACCTGCAGATCGATCTGGGGGAAGGCATTGCCGGCGGCCTGGTCGCGGACCTCAAAATACTGCCCCCGCAACAGCGAGCGGACGGTCACTGCGGCAGTCCCGCTGTGAGGGATCAGAAACTGCCCATTGGAATTGGCAAACACCGAACTTCCCCCGACAATCTGCACTTGGGCATAGGGCAGTCCAACCGCCGCCTCCGGATCGCACTCGGCAGCTTTCACCCCACTGGTCTCCCGGCCACTGACCGTCCCGCCGACATCGCCGAAATAGACGATTTGATCCTCTGAATAAAGAATCTGGCCCGTCGCTACCGAGGCAATCACCAGGTACTTCTGATAATTCGGCAACGTGCGCACCGAACCTCGCTGGGCGATGAACGCCAAGGCAACTTGAGGAGCAGCCGGCTGGCCATCAACGCCAGCAAAAATCACAAGCTCCGGGCCGCTGGTTTGAATCCGCCGGGGGAGCTGAATCCCCAACAGCTCGCGATGCAACTGCTCATCCTCGTTGCCATCCATCAACTGCTGGACGCTGGCCAGCATCGCTGCCGTGACCGCGGGCTTCGCCTCGGCACCCGCGCCGAGTTCAAACCCGGCCAATTCCTTGACGTTGAACCCGGCAAGGACCACCGGATGCTGGGCTTCATTGCGAATCAGCAAGCCGACTCCCGAGCGAAACACGGGCAACTCGCCAAAATACTGCTGATACCGAACCGCATGAAATTTGGGCTGGCCGGTCTCCGGCTGAAACATGACATCCTGCAACAGCTGCTGGGCTCCCGTCGGACGAGGGAGCAGGACACCAATCTCTTCCCCGAAAAAGCGATCGCAAGTCGCAAGGTACTGCTGAGCACTTGCCAGCGGTGTCGCGCCCGTCGCCAGCGTCGTTCCAAACATGGCAACCGGGCGACCATTCTCAACATGAAAGTGCACACCGGGGAGCGACTCTCGCAGCGCAACGAGACTGGGCAAGGGCCGCTCCAGCGATTGCTCATCCCGACTTGGTTCCTGAGCACCAAGCGCGATCCCCCCGAAAAGAACCAACACCGAGACGGCACCTACTGCCCAACTTCGAATCATGGCACAGCCCTTGTCGAATTTCAGTCGTTGAAAAGCGGAGAACGGGTCGGAAAAACCAAGCTGGGTCCAAAGCCCCCAAGTCAGCGGTGGGCCTGCACGGATCGTGGAGCCCAAACCACGCTGGAGTGCGCGTCTGAAATTTCCCTCGCCGATGGCGATTGGTCCGCCTGTGCAACCGCTCGAGTCAAGCCGAGTCGCGGTGCAACTTTGGTTTCGTCGATTACCCAGCTCTCGAGGTGGTGGACGGCGAACACCCTTCGCGCGGACGACCGCTTGGTTTCCGAGGCTGATTCTAAACGGAACGGGAATTGAAAGAAAAGAAAATTCTGCCGACTTCGGCTTTCTGGCGGCTCTGCCGGGCTGATCTTCCCTGGCCAGACCCTGTAGCAGCCGGTGACTCCGCCGGCCAGCTTGCCGGCCAGCTTGCCGGCGAGATTGGAAGTGAAGCAACCACGAAAAACCCCGGGCAGGAACCTTGGCCGAGAGGGTGGGGAGCTTCAAGGCGGCCAGACCTGCCCGGGATTAGGAAACGAATCCGGGAGCTGCTTGTTTGAAAGTCAACTTTGAAAGTCAACGCGTTGGGCGGGTTACTTTTAACCTCCGCAAAAAGTGGCCGAAATTGTCCTTGAATCGCGACACAACCTGCCCCATGCTCGGACTCTTCTCCGGCTCGCTGTCTTCCCGCATCAGCTCCTGATTTGCCGCCGCAGCCACACTCGGGACCTCCGACATTTTGGTCGCATAACGATCGACTTCCCAGATTGCGGCAGCCAAAAGCTGCTCGAGTTCGTTGCGGTCGAGCCAGACGCCCTGACAGAGCGGACAGACATCGACTTCGATTTCCTGTTCCATCCGCGGGACGAGTTGGCTCTGGCAGCGCGGGCAGTTCAGCGGCTCGCTGCTGAGCGCTCGTCGGGACCGGACGTGTTTGGCTGTGGAATTCATGTCACCCGAAGGCCGCGGTTGGAGCGGCCTCGATCATTGCTGTCGGGACTTGAGTTCGCTGCAAGACGGCAGGGAACTATCGGTGGCGAGCCTTCCCCTATCGAGCTCTTACTCGCTGGGACGAGCAAAGACAGTTCTGTTTACACCTCGCCGCGCGGTGTGCGGTTTCGATCCAATAGCCGGGTCGCCGTCTGGCCTACCCGATCGATGATCCGATCAATGAGGTGGCTCAGCTCGCTGTCGCGGTCCTCGATCACCAGCGATGGCTGGCGCTTGAGATGAACCACTACGCGACAGAGTTTGTCGATGCCGCCTTTGGGCCCATTGAGATCACTGAAGAAGGCGTTTACTTTCTGGATTCGGCGACCCAGACAACGCAACGCCTGTTCCAGACGAAGCTCCATTGATTCGCGTGTTTCGGCTGTCAATTCCACGCCAATTTGGCGAATGGTGACCATCGTTTCTCTCTCCGTTGCGGTTAAGTCTGGCTCCCCACTGCGTCTTATTACCCGTGAATTGGCATTCGAGTTTGCTTGAAATGTCAGCAACGACACTCAAGTTTTTTCAAACAATCAGAGGCCTGCCGTGGATTGGCTGAATTACCACCATTTGCTTTATTTCTGGGTCGTCGCACACGAGGGAAGCGTCAGCCGGGCTGGGGAAGTTCTGCATGTGACCCCGGCCACTGTCAGCATCCAGATTCGCGAACTGGAGCGTTCGCTCGGCGTCCAGCTCTTTCGCAAGTCGGGACGCGGACTGGCGCTGACGGACATGGGCGAGGAAGTCTATCGCTATGCCAACGACATCTTTGCCCTCGGGCGCGAACTGGTCGACATGGTCAAGGGTCGACCGATCGGCCGGCCGCTGCTGTTTCGCGTCGGCGTGAAAGATGCACTTTCCAAACTCGTCGTCTTCAAACTGCTCGAGCCCCACTTCAAGATGACCGAAAAGACCCGCCTGGTGGTGATCGAAAGTGACATGTCGAGGCTGGTCGCCAATCTCAGCGTGCACAAACTGGACGTGGTGCTCTCGGACACCCAGCTTGATCCGTCCTTCAAGGTACGGGCCTGGTCGCATCTGCTGGGCGAGTCGCCCGTGATCGTGATGGGTACGAAAAAGCTGGTTGAAAAATATCGCGAAGGATTTCCGGGCTCGCTCAATCGGGCTCCTTTCCTGTTTCCGACAGAACAGTCTGTCCTGCGGCGATCGCTCGATGTCTGGTTCGAAGACAACGATTGGGCTCCGGATATACGCGGCGAATTCGACGACAGTGCCATGCTCAAAATCGCCGCCCGCGCCGGCGCCGGACTGTTTGCTGCTCCGGCCGTCATTCGCAATGAAATCCAGGCGATGTACGGCGTCGAGCCGCTGGGGATTTTGCCTGGTGTCCTGGAACGTTACTACGCGCTCTCGGTGGAGCGGAAACTGAAGCACCCGGCAGTGGTGGCGATCTCCGAGTCTGCCCGCAAACTGAAAGAGTCCTGAAACTCGATGCCAGCTCCCGGCCCGGATGGCTGCCCGCAGGGATCAGACTTGGGCCAGGGGCAACTGCAGCAACATCGTCAGGCAATCGAGCGCGGCATCCCGCCGACAGATGGTGGTCCATTCAAGCCGATCCGCGTTGGTGGAAACCGGGGGGAGCAGGCTCCCGTCCAGGTGAGTATCCGCGAAGTAACTGAAGCGCACCAAGTCCAGACCGTTGGCGACGCAAAACCCTAAAATCGCCGGGGTCATGGCGGCCAGAGAAGCATTTCCCCGCTGGTTGAGAAACTTGCAGACGGCGGCCGCCTGCTCTTCCTCGGAAACCAATTCCGTATCAATCAGCGCATGATAGGCCTTGCGGACGAGGCTCCGCAGCGCCTGAAGCGTGTTCGGGAAGTGATCCAGATCCTTCTTCAGTTGCCGGAGCATGAGGAGCGGATCTTTTTGAGCGGTTGTCCAGAAGGGCACCAACTCCTTAACGACCAGCGACAGGTGCCGGGTATACGAATGCGGTATCAGCCGCCAACTGAACGCCAGGAGTGAGTTCTCCTTCCCCACCAATTCGGCTTGAATTGCCTGCAACTCATCGAGGACCAGCAAAACCCGCTCCTGAAGTTGATAGGGCACACTCTGCAACTCTTCCTGAAAGCGTTCGATGAACGCCTTGGCCCGGGGCGAATGCTGGTGCCAGCCAGCAAACTTCAGGACTTCAGCGCCGAGCCAGACCCACTGCTCCTGAAAATCGAAAGACCATGATCGCTGGCCTTCGAAATCATCCAAGACTGTCTCCCAGTCTTCGGTCTCGAGGCAACCCCACCGGAGCATCAGTAGCTCAGCCTTGTGTCTGGGGTCTGCCAGTCGCTCGAGGTGCTTTGCAACTTGGGGCTCCCGGGCCAATTGCGGGGAGGCCCGCCATCGTTCGCGGAGCAGATTCAGGCCCACAGCAGGACTCCGTTTGAGCAACTCGCCAAGGAGCTGATCGAGCGGGGGCGACGAGGGATGCGGAGCGTTGAGCTCAGCGAAAGCCGGAGCCGCCATCTGCAACAGCGTGCCGATCAGGAGTTGTTCGACATTCGTCGCCCCGGGCGTCAATTTGGTTTGGACCGTTTCCCTGACGCGGGAAAACTCCCCGGCCTTGATCAGCTGCCGCACTATCCTGGTCTCATCCTGCTGCTGATTCCTCAATTTGACATCGTCACACGGACGCGGCGCGGGCCAACAACGTCTCATAGGCCTGCCGAATCAACTGAAACTGCTGCGGATGGGTATCCGGCTTGAAACGCCGCACCAGCTTCAGGTAGGCGCGCCGAATCGTCGCTTCCTCAGCTCTCGGCTCAATCCCAAACAGGGTCGCCGGGTCGTGAGGCCAGTCGTCGGGATCAGTCGGCAAGGAGTCCGGCTCGCGCATGAAGTCCGTTCTTGATTGTCATCCCGCCGGAAAAATCGCGGCGAAACGGGGTGAAGTTGTTTCCATTTCACTTGGGTAGTTCATCATTCCTCGCCGGGAAGCCTTTCCCGGGCAACGGCTGGGGAATTCGAACCTTGCTGCGGATTCGTTCCTTGGCCTCGGGAGACAATGGAAGTCTTTCGAGCCACCGCTCCAACTTTTGCTGGGGCAGGCCGTTACCTGACGGTTGCCCATAGCCTGGGAAACGTGTGTCGGAATTTCTCAACGCGGTGCGATAGCCCCCCACCTTCGCTCTTTCCGGAGAATTGCCGAACACCAAATCATCCAGCTTCGCTTCGGCTGCGCCATCTCCATCAGCCCATTTCATGAGCATCTCATCCGGCAGACGACCAAGGGCCTCCAAGACGCGATCGATCGGCAGGGCTCGCCCGCGCGCAGCCACTTCCGCCTGCCAGACTGGCCAAGTCTCCCGAAACCAGACCACTCCCAAACGGTTGCCGCTGAGCGGATTGATGTTGCCCGCTTGCAGATTCCGCTGATGCGCTTCCCGCTTTGCCCGAATCGCCTCTTGCGAGCGTGGTCCTGGAAGAATGAAGGTGTCGAAGGCCGTCATCTGCTGGGACTCATATCCGGTCAACCGCAGCCAACGCTGAAAACTCTGCAGATAATCGAGCTGCGCCTGCGCCGTGGGGCTGAGTTCCCGGAAAATCTTCAGGGCCTGTTCCGGTTTGCGCATGGCGGGCTCGAACACTGGAACCTGATCGAATGCTTGCTGCGCTGGAAATCGGACCGCGGGGGGAGGAGCATCGAGCTGGCTGCTGCGGCTGGTTTGAGCAGAGAAGCGAATGATGGAAAACACCACCACAAAGCCAGCCCAGGCCAACAAGGTCCAAGCACCCTTTCCGTTTTTGCCGTTGGCTGAGGTAGGCGGTGCTGGGGGACGAAACTGGACGGACGACTCATTTGCACCGGCTTGCGCGGCCGCCACGGCCAGCTCAAATTCATCCCGTTGCCCCGAAGACAGTTTCCGGGCGAGCCGCTTGGAAGCCTGGAGACACTCCGTCCCGGAATAGGATTCAAGCGCCGGAGCCCCCTTTGTCCCGCGGTGAAATGAAGTGCGGACGAGAGGATGGGTCGCCCGCCATTCCAGCCAGTTTGCAAACAAGGCCCGTTCCACTTCCGCCCGGGGCTTGGTCAGCACCGGCAGGACGACCTCTGGAAACGGCTCTGCTTCGGACTCGCCGGGTGGAAGCTGCTGCAGCGAAAGTGGTCGCGGAAAGCGGTGCCTCCAGCCTTCCTGGGCTTCACCGGCCAAAGCCGTCGCGGTGGGGACTCGCTGCTGATGAATCGCGACTTCTGCACTCAGCAATTGGGCCGTCCGCGGCAGGCTGCGGGGGGTGGCCGGGTCGTCGAGCGCCGCCAACGTCTCCAGCCAATAGGCGAAATTAAAATGCTCGCGGCTGCCGGGGTGCAATGCAGCCAGCAGCACCTTCTGGAGCAATTCCTGCTTGAGCCGCGCCGAGTCCCCGCCACGGTCGCCGCCCAGCAGACGCCGGGCCCGGGCCAATTCCAGCTCCCGACAATAGCGCATCCACTCGTTGTCGCTGGACTGCATCCTCACAGCTCCTCAGATTGATCATCCAGAAACGAGAGGAACTGCTCCAATTGCTGGCGATGGATCTCGACCAGTTCCTGTTCCTGCGACTGCAGGGCCGCCTCAAAGGCATCGAGCAGCAGGGTCAGCTGAGCGCGGGCCGGAGGAGGCAACTCCTGATAAAGTCGCTCAGCCCGATGCAGCAGCGCCTGGTTGACCAGTTCATCCCGAGGATGAGTTTTGAGATCCTGCATCCGCTTGAGCGCCTCAGCCAGCTCGAGGTCTGTCAGATTCGCGGCGTATCGGGTAATCACCGTCTGAAACCTTTCGCCCGTCGCGAGCACCGTTGACTCAACTTCCAGAATCCCATTGGTGTCATAGGTAAATCGCACGAGCACCTGCTGACCGGCGGGACCTCGCGGGATTCCTTTGACCTTCAGATTGCCGATCTGCAGATTGTCCTCCACCCGGCGACTTTCTCCCTGAAAGATCTTCAACTCGATCTCGGTTTGGTTGGGATTTACCGTGGAGAACGACTCGGCCCGCGAGACCGGGATCACCGAGTTGCGATGAATGATCGGACTGAAGTAGCCGGTGCGCATTTCCTCACCCAGCTGTTTGGCGACTTCCACACCGAGGGTAAACGGAGCGACATCCACGACAACGAGGTCTTCAAGTTCGGCATGGGAGTCGAGCAGCCCCGCCTGGACCGCAGCCCCCAGCGCCACGACCTCATCCGGATTAAGCTCTGCTGAGGGTGGTTGCCGAAACATCTCCTCTGCCAGAGACTGCACGAAGCCGGACCGGGTAGCCCCGCCGACCAGAAGAACCTTGTTCAAGCGGTCTCGGGTCAGTCCGGCATCTCCCAATGCCCGCCGCACCGGTGTCTCCAGCAATCCCATCAGCGGCGCGCACGCGCGACGCACAAACTCGCGGTCAATCAGCAGGCGGGGCGCATTCGGATCGAGCCCGCCATCTTCGCCCGGAAACATCAGCTCAGCCGATTCCTGACGGCTCAATGCCCGCTTGGCCAACTCGCACTGCTGCAGCAAACGGGCCAGACGCCGCGGCTGGCGATTCTCCACGGATTCAAACAACAGCTGCTGGTCGCGAAGAATTTCGCGGGCAATCGCCCGAGTAAAATCTTCGCCACCCAACATGGCCTCTCCGGCTGATGACTTGACTTCAATCGAACCTTCAAAGAACTCGACAATCGAAATGTCGAAGGTTCCTCCACCCAAATCGAAAACGGCCACCAGCTGCGGATCGCCCGACTCATGAACGCCATAGGCCAACGCCGCAGCAGTCGGCTCGTTGATAATCCGCTCTACCTTCAGCCCGGCCAGCCGACCGGCCATCACCGTCGCTTGACGCTGTTCGTTGTTGAAATACGCCGGCACGGTAATCACCGCTCGATCGACCGGCTCTCCGAGAAACGCCTCGGCATCCCGCTTCAGGCTCCGCAGGACCTGTGACGACAACTCGACCGCATCCATCTGCCGGCCCGCCAACGTCGTCTTCCAGTCGGAACCCATCCAGCGTTTGAAAACCGAGGCGCAGCGGTCAGGCGAAATCACCTGCAGGTCTCTGGCCGGTTGGCCAACCAGCAGCGTCATGTTGGAGTCGAAGCCAACCACACTGGGAGTCAAGTATCCGCCCAAGGCGTTGGGGAGCAATTTCGGTTTGGCCCCTTCCAGAGCGGCCACAGCTGAGTTCGTCGTGCCCAAATCAATTCCAACAATCATCGTCCGCCTCGATTTGCCCTGGCTTGCTCCTCGACACTCCCCAGCCTCTCATTATGGCCAGAGGAAGCGAGCCTTTGTAGTTATGTCGCAGGTGGCTGGCTGATTATTACGCTTGCCCTCCCGCCAGCAGGTTCCCCTAACATCCACCTTGCCTGCCGCTGACTCTAGTCCTCACCACTCGGTCGCCACTCCGGAATCCCCTCACTAGCCTGCTGGGCGTAAAAAAGCTCATGGAAGGGGCGGACCTTCGAGGATGGAACCTGTTCGTTGACCAGCAAAGGAAGAGTCTCCACCCACCAGGCGTCGTACTCGCTCCGCAGGCGGGCGACGAGTTCCGGGTGGCGGTCAATCACGTTGGTCTGCTGACTCGGATCGGCCTGCAGATCGTAAAGCGCTTCATTGTTCACCAGACGGAAGCGTTGGGTCCGAAGCGAGGCACTTTTCCACTGGTAGTCAGCCGGGTCGGCGAACTGCGGCCAGCGGCCGGTGTGAGTCACCAGTGTGCGGTCAGACCATTCCGCCGCCGGATTCTCGATGAGCGGTAACAAG
>JAJTFE010000207.1:0-4995 GCA_021298375.1 Blastopirellula sp.
CCGAGATGGTGTGAGCAGGCGACGATGCCCGGCTTTAAACCTTCGGTCGTCCAGATGCGGTCGACGAAGTAGCCGATTTCCGTCGTCACCCGAACCAGTCCATCGTTCGCGACGCCAAGCCGCTGGGCATCGCTGGGATGGATCCAGAGCGGGTTCCGATTGGAAATTTCAGCCAGCCATTTGGCGTTACCACTCCGGGAGTGGATCAGCGTCGGCAGGCGGAATGTGGGGACGAGGACCATTTCGCCGCGCGACTCGTCAAGGTTGTCGGGATGGACATGCGACTTGATGTAGACAGGTGTCGCGTACTCCGGCCAGCCCCATTCGGCGAGCGTCGCTGAGTAAAGTTCCTGCTTTCTCGAGGGGGTGGGAAAGCCGACACAAGCCCGGCCGGCAATCTCCACGCCAATCGCTGCGGTGCCCTTGCGGATGATTCCCGTTTCCGGGTCGACAACGGTCCCCTCCAGGTCCCTGGCGGGAAGGGGCTTTTCGTGTTGCAGGTAGGCGCTGGCCTCAATCAGGAATGCGCCGTATTTGCGCATGTAATCGAGCGGAGAAAGGTTTTCCGTCGCTGCCTTCTGAGGCAGGCCTGGGACCTTTTCGAAAATGTACCGGTAGTATTCATCAACGGTGATCTTCTGACCCTCGCGATAGGGCGAGAGAAAATGCTGGCGGACACCAAGCTCTCCCGTCGGATCGATCCGCCACGAGAGTTCAATCCAGAACTCATCTTCTTCCCAGACCTCTCCCGGGTTGACCTGCCAGGTGAATTCGAATTTCTCTCCGCGGCGGCGGGCCGCCTCGCGGAGAATAGGTTGCCGAAAGGCGATCCAGCGCCCCGCGTCCGTTTCATAACTGTTGAAGTCGTGGCGTTCGCTGGCGTGGCCCATGGGGAGGACGAAATCCGCGAAATAGGCAGTCTCATTCCAAGTCGGAGTGAGAGCGACGTGGCAACCGATGAGTTCAGGGTTGCTGAGGGCCTCGATCCAGGAGAATCCGTCGGGATAACTCCAGACCGGATTGAAGACGCGGGTGAAATAGGTATCGAGACGCCCCCGACCCGTTTTGAGAAACTGCGGCAGGAGAAAGCTCATTTCGTAATGAGCCAGCGGGTACTCGTCGGGGAAGTGCAGTTGGTTCCAGAACTTTTGAGCGGGCGGCTTGGCAAACAAATCGGGTTTGACCTTGTTCCAGCCGCTGGGCAAGGTTCCACCCACGGTGCCAACCGAGCCGGTGAGCACATTCAGAAAGTGGAGGCAGCGCGAGACCGCCCAGCCCCCGAGATTGCCGCTGGAAGCGCTCCGCCAGTTGTGGGTCGCCAGTCGCGACCCGGCCTTGGCTACCTCAAGCGCCACTTGCTTGATCTTTTCCGCAGGCACTCCGGACTCGGCCTCGGCAAATTCCGGCGTGTAGTCCGCCAGTTCCGCGGCGAGTTCGGCGATGAATCGCGAGAAGGTCCGCTCGCCACCCGGATCTCGGGCAGCGAGGTAATCCTGCCAATTGACCCAGTCCTTCAGAAACGCTTCGTTATAGCCACCAATCTGGAGTAACTCCCGGGCGATCGCGAGGAGAACAGCCGCTTCGCTGCCGGGCTGTGTGGGCAACCAGTAATCTGCGAGGCTCGCCGTGTTGGAGAGTCGCGGGTCGAGCACGCAGAGCTTGGCTCCCTTCAGCTTCCCCTCGATGATTCGTTGGGCGTGGGGGTTGAAGTAGTGACCTGATTCGAGGTGCGCGCTAATCAGGAGAATGAACTGGGCATGAGCGTGGTCGGGCGAGGGGCGATCGTAACCATGCCAGATGGCGTAACCAAACCGCGCGCCCGAACTGCAGATATTGGTGTGGCTGTTGTGCCCATCGACACCCCACGACTGGAGAATCCGTTCCATATAGGATTCATGGCCGGGCCGTCCCACGTGATAGACAACCTCGTTGTTGCGTTTCTCGCGGAGGGCTTTGCCGATTCGGTCAGCGATCTCGGTCAGGGCTTCTTCCCAGCTGACGCGAGTCCATTGGCCACTGCCGCGCGGGCCGGACCGTTTTAAAGGATAGAGGATGCGATCCACATCTTGAATTTGATTGATCGTGGCTGGGCCCTTGGCGCAATTGCGACCGCGACTGCCCGGGTGCCAGGGATTGCCCTCAAATCGCCGGACCTCACCCGTTTGTTTGTCGATAAAGCCCAGCAGACCGCAGGCTGATTCGCAGTTGAAGCAGGTCGTGGGGACGATTTGATAGGACTTCTTTTCCCCGCTGGGCCAGGCGGCCGCATCGTATTCAGTCCAATCATCCCAAAGTTCCGGAGGTGGACTCTTGGCCAAACCCTCTGCCCCAGTCGCGTGGGGCAGGGTACCGCGGTCATTCACCTCGAGACTGGGGATAATCCCCAGTCCGGTGGCCAGTTTTTCGATCCAGCTTCGTTCAGGCATGGCGGGCAATCAGTTTCTTGAAGGCAAAGCGGTGATTGAAAGAGGGCAACAGGTGATCAACTGAGCGGCAGTTGCTGGCCGGCATAAACCAACAAATGCTGTGAGACGTAAGTGCCGGCCGCAGCCAAAATCGCTGCCACCGGCAACCAGACTGGGCCGGCCAGGAGACATAGCGCCGCTGGCAGCAGCATTCCGACCAGCAGATTGGACCAGTAGAGTCGACGGAATCTGCCATGGGTCAGCGAATGCGAGACCCGGGCCGCCGCTTCGCTGGAATGAGTCAAAAACAGGTCGGACAGGTCAGTCCCGAGGTGCGCGATCAGCCCGAGCCCGAGAGCGAGTTGCAGCAGCCGACTCCACTCGCCGCTGGCCCACGGGGCGCAAAGACCAAAGCAGGCGGCGCCGAGGATTACCGCATGCAGGGCCATCTGCAGCGGCAATAAAGGGCTCTGCCAAGAGTCGCGCCCTTTCGCTTGGGCAAAGAGAAAAGCGGTGTAGACCGCCGAGAGGCCGGCAAATACCAACAACAACAACCTCAACAGCGAAGCTGCCGCTCCGTTTCCGCCCAGCAACAAGGCAAGAAAATAGAGCGGCAAGAGGAGGCCGAATCCCGTAATGATGTATGCGCCGCGGACCAGCCAACTCCGCCACTGTGGCCGCAAGAGAACATTCAGAAACCGCTTGGGTTGATCGAGATCGATCACCAGCAGTCCGCCAGTCGCGCAGAGAAACAACACCGCGATCACGATCGCCAGAAACTCAACCCAGCGGGGTAGCGCGGCGAGCTGAAACAAGACTGCCGAAACCGGGAGCAGAATGGCGCCGGCCGCCAATGCCTTGGTCCAGAGGTAGGCCGTGACTGGCCAGCCCCAGAGGACCCCCTTTTTCGGCGCATCATATGCGCGCCGCGGCGGTGTCGCCAACGTCTGCCTCACGTCCTCAATCAAGCGGGGCGATACGCCCGCCTGCTGCTCGCCCAGGCTGAGCAGTTGACCGAGCCGATCAAGCGCGTGCTGTGTGGCCAGTTCGGCGCCGGGCGCATGATGCCCCACGCCCCGCACCTGCGAGCCCCAAACGCTCCCGGTATCGAGCGGCGACGTGCCGAGCGGGTCCAATGAAGCCGTGTCACCCTCAATGTAAAACAGTTTGGGGAGCGTCCCTTTTTCGACTTTGCGGGCAGTTACCTGATGACGCGAGCGGAGCCGTGAAATATTCGATTCCGGGTCGTCCAAATCGCCCGAGATGATTGCCTGCGTCGGACAAACGACAACGCAGGCCGGCTCCAAGCCGACGTCAACACGATGAGCACAGTAGTTGCACTTGGCAGCAGTATGCGTCTGCGGATCGATGTACAACGCATCATAGGGACAGGCTTGCATGCAAGCCTTGCAGCCAATGCAGCGCCGGTTATCAAAGTCAACAATCCCATCCTCGCGGCGATACAGCGCCGTGACGGGACAAATCTCGACGCAGGGAGCATCGTCACAATGGTTGCAACGCATCACCGAGAAAAGTCGCCGGGAATCGGGGAATTCACCCTTCTCGATATACTTCACCCAAGTCCGATTGACGCCGACTGGAACGTTGTGCTCCGACTTGCATGCCACCGTGCAGGCGTGGCAGCCGATACAGCGGCGATTGTCGATGATGAAACCGAAATTGGCCAAGGTTCACACGCCTGTCGAATGGGATTGGAAGAAATTCGATCGTTCCGTCCGGCACTACTGCCCCTTATTTGAAGGGATCCCGAGCGCTCGCTCAAGCATGGCAGACAGCCCGAAGGCACGAAGCAGCTACGAGTTGCCTCCGGGTTTGCGGAGCAACAGGGTCCAGCCTTGCGTGCGGATCCGGCCAAGGCGAACGAGCAGGGAGCGATGGCCGCCTGAATCCTCCAGCGGATGAACTTGCTCCAGTTCAAACCCGGCCGCGACAAGCTCGCGTCGCAGCGAGGAAAAGGTAAAGCTGCGAATCGGCAGCTGGCGGATTGTCCTTTGATCAGCGAACCGGTCGCCAAACTCGAGTTTAGTTTGCCACAAGCTTTGCAGACGATTGCGCAGGAGCCAGCTGAGACCTCCGGGAAAGTTCAACTGCCACCAGAGATTGTGACCGTGCAACAGAAGCCGGCCGCCTGGCTTGAGAATCCGAACAGCCTCCCGCAGAAATCGGGCGCGATTCTCCCGCCCGCGAATCATTCCAAACGTGCTGTAAAGGCACAGGCCGAAGTCGCAGCGTTCGCTTTGCAGGCCGCTCAACTCCAGCAGGTTGGCCTGCACAACCAGGAGCTTTCCGCTCCAGTCGGCCGGCAACTTACCGAGTTTGCCGCACAGCTGATTGAGCATCGGTTGACTCAGATCAATGGCCAAAACGGAGCAGCCTCGCTCGAGCAGGGGGAAAATCGAGCGGCCAGTTCCACAGCCGAAATCGGCGACGACTGGCGGACTCGTTTGCTTCCAACTCGCCAGCAGGCCGGCGACGATCGCGGCGTCTTGGGAAGTGAGCGGGTCTCCCACCAGCCCGGCGTCGTAGCCGGCGGCGATCGCTGGTTCGCGAATGTAATCCCAAGTCCCCT
>JAJTFE010000207.1:5011-10452 GCA_021298375.1 Blastopirellula sp.
ATCCCAAGTCCCCTTGTCGATGCCCGAGGGCGGAATAAGCGATCTTGTTCGGCGAGTCACTGAAATTCCCGGTTCAATCAAGAGGTCTAGGGCAGATCGGGCGCGTTGCACGCTGGGCCTGCGAGGTAGAGCCCCGCGAGCAAGAGCAATGTACAACAAGTGCCGTTGGCAAATGGGAAGGGAACTGTCGCGTTCAGCGGGCGGGGGAGGGCTGGTCCACTGCCCGCAACGGGGCAAATTTGTTATCGTTGCCAAGGTTGACTGATGGAAGTCGGGGCAGCCATCTGGGTTGTCGAAATCCTCTCGCATTAGAAAGGTTAACGCTGTGGGAATTCGCGTTGCAATCAATGGATTTGGCCGTATCGGCCGTTTGACGTTCCGTAACCTGATGGAGCGGAGCAAAGAGTTTGATGTCGTGGCTGTCAATGATTTGACTGACAATCAAATGCTGGCCACCTTGCTCAAGTACGACAGCGTGCACGGCCGTTTCCCCGGCGAAGTCGGTTGGGACGCGGATAACCTGATCGTCAATGGTGAGAAGATTCGCTGCTTTGCCGAAAAAGATCCGGCCAAGCTGCCTTGGAAAGACCTGAACGTCGACGTGGTTGTCGAGAGCACCGGTGTGTTCGTCGGCAAAGCAGCCAATGGCAAGCCTGGATTCGATTCGCACATCCTGGCGGGAGCCCGCAAGGTCGTGCTCAGCGCTCCGGCCAAGGACGGTGTCGACCTGACCGTTGTGCTCGGCGTGAACCACGACCAACTGACCAAGGAGATGACCTGCATCTCGAATGCAAGCTGCACGACCAACTGCCTCGCCCCGGTCGCCAAGGTTTTGCACGACAGCTTTGGCATTGAAAATGGCTTGATGACCACGGTTCATGCCTACACCAATGACCAGCAGATTCTCGACCTGCCGCACAAGGACCCGTATCGGGCTCGAGCCGCGGCGCTGAACATCATTCCGACTTCGACTGGTGCAGCCAAGGCGGTTGCCCTCGTCATACCGGCCCTGAAGGGGAAACTGACCGGGATTGCCGTTCGCGTTCCGGTCCCCACTGGCAGCATGGTTGACCTGACAGTAAACCTGCAGAAGGAAGTCACCGCAGCCGACATCAACGCCGCAATTAAGGCGGCCGCTGAAGGCCCGATGAAGGGAATCCTGCGTTACACCGAAGACCCGATTGTCTCGACCGACATCATCGACGATCCGCACAGCAGCATCTTCGCCGCTGACTTTACCCAAGTCCTGAACGAGAAGGGGAAGCTGGCCAAGGTAATCTCCTGGTACGACAACGAGTGGGGTTACAGCTGCCGTACGGCTGACCTGATTGCCCGGGTTGGCAAGCTGTAGTTCGCCTGCAACCAGTCGACCGTAAAACAAAAAGGCCGGAACACTCCGCGAGTGGTCCGGCCTTTTTTTGTGGGGGCTCGGTTCGGCGACCACTTCGACAAGCTACGAAGCTTCAGCCCAGGTTGCAAACGGCCTGAACGCAGGGTTGAACCGCTGCCGAGGCGTGGTCCATCGAGCGGTGGTTTTAGCGGTCATCTTCCTGAGAGCGAGCGCCGCCGCGGGAACGACGAACTTCCAGCGGTTTGGGAGCTGGCAGGTCGAACTTCGAACCGGTCAGTTCCTTCAACTTTTCCTGCTGGTCTTTCGACAGCTCCTTGAGCAAAGTCTGCTGCGTCTCTTCGCGCAGTTCCTGGATTTTCTTCTGCAGGTCGGAGCTCAACTCCTTGGCCCGTTCCTTGAGCTTTTCCAGTTGCTCTTCCGACATCCCGAGTTCTTCGGCAAGTTTCTTGTCATTGAGGGCGTTGAGCCCCATTGCCTTCATTCGCTGCTGCAGCTGGATTTGCTTCAGCCGATTGACTTGATGAGGCAACAGGAGCTCTTCAATGTCACGGGCTTGCTGCTCTTTCAATGCGCGGATTTCTTCGCCGAAACTTTTGGCCTTTTCCGGATCAAAACCGCCTTTATTCATCGCCTCCATCTTCTGGCGAATCCGGGAGTTGTAATCCTGCTGCAATTTCTTGTACTGGTCGCGCTGCTCACCGACGAAATCAAGTTCCTCCTGAATGCTCTGCTGACTGAGCAGGCCAAACTGATCCATCATCCCCGGGAGCATCATTCCTTCTCCACTCATCATGATCGGAGCAGAGAAAACATTGCCCACACCCTCATCGGACGAAAAGCTCATGATCGCCATTTCACCATCCTCACCCTGGGAAGCGGAAATCGCAATTCCCATCGACTGGCTGGTGGTTCCTTGGGCCGGAGGAGCCGGCTCTTGAGCCAGGACAGGCGCTGAGAGGAACAGAGCTGAGCAAAGGGCCAGCAGGCGATTTCGTTTCATTGGTCTTTCTCCAGAGGATTTTGGAAAGCCAGCTTGGATGATGGCAATCCAGCATTGTGGCCAAGTCGGACGCGGGGAACAACAGAAGTTTGTCGGGCCCCAAGACAATTCGCCTGATTCCGCCCGGTGCTGGCGGAGATAGCGGAGTCGGGGTTCGGAGAAAGTCGCGCCAGAAGCTGCCGGCCCCCAAAAAAAATCGGTCCAAGCCGATTTCTGGCCGCAGAGCGACTTTCCGGAATCGAGGAAAACACTCGCTTTAACCGTTCGTCCGCAACTCGGCGGCCCAGCGCTGCAGCTGGGCAAATTGTTCAAAGAAATGGTGCGTGGGACTCCCCTGGGGGGACTTGAAGAAGCTGGCCAGAAAGTCCAGCGTTCCGCTGGCACCTCGCCGCGCAGCCAATTCAGCGAATCGGGCCAAATCGAGCACCAGCGGTGCGGCGAGGATCGAATCGCAGCCTTGCCAGGTGAACTGCATCATCATCGGTGTCTCGAGGAAACCACGAAAATGAATGTGGTCCCAAGCCGTTTTCCAGTCGCCGAGACTTTGGATGTATTCGATCGATACCAGCGTCTGGGGGGCATAACCAAGGATTTCCCCCAGCAGTTTGTCCTTACTGGCGACCTTGGTTGCCTTGTTGACCGGGTCATTCAGGACCACGCCGTCGAGATTGCCGAAGATGTTATGACCAACCCAACTCATCACCTCCAGATTGCGCGCCGCAAAGGCTGGAGCTAGAACGCTCTTCAAGAACGTTTCGCCGGTCTTGCCATCCCGACCGACATGGGCTGAGCCCCGTTGCCTGGCCAACTCGTCAATTGCCGGCAGGTCGCTGCCAAGCGAAGGAGTAAAGTTGACAAAAGGGTGCCCTCTCTCAATCGCGGCGATGGCATACAGCGAACTGGCCGGCAAGGGACATTCCGTCGTTTCCAAACTGGAGAGCAGCGATTCGACATCCCTCGGCAACGACTCTTTGGCCACCGGCGGCTCGGTCGAGGCAAGGTTTACAACCACCACCTGCTCGAGTTCCTGTTGAGCGACAAATTCATCCCAATCGGCTTGCAGCAAGGTGATCAATTCGCGAGCAGAACCCGCTTCGCGGGCAAATCCGGGGCTCATCAATTTCCGAATCGTGTTGCCGACATTGCGAACCACTCCGGGGCGGACGCGGCTGTCAAGCTGTTCCAGGTCCGGGCGGCACTTATCGACCAATTGCTCGGAAAAGGCTCGACTGGTTCGGGCCAAATCGTGGGCGCTGGCAACGGCGGTCGTCTGACGAATCTCATGGCCGCCGAGCACCCACCTCTCCCAGCCTGCAAACGGCAAATCGGCAAAGGCGGGCGTCTCACTGACCAATCCAGTCGGCTTGATCAGTCCTTGACGCAAAGCCGATAGTCCAACGGCAACCGTGGTGGCGACACCGCCGTGGGCGCCAACCAGCCATAAACCAATCTTGCGACTCGCCATATTCTGCTACTTGAGTTACTTCCGCGGAAACACGAGCACCGATGTCCCGCGACTTGGTTCGCTCATGGTTTTCGGCCTGAGATGAAATATTGAGATGAGACAAAGCTGGGGAAGAATTTGGCCTGACTGTTCCAATCTGCTGACTGTTCCCATCTGCTGGCTGTTTCCATCTGCCGGCTGTTTCCATCTGCCGGCTGTTTCCATCTGATTGGGTCTCCCCAACCAGTTGGAGTCCAGAAAAGTTCGGAGTCCAGAACCGCCCGGATATCCAAAACTGTGGTGGCCGGAGGGGTTGGGGCCCCACAGTCGCAGGGGCTGTCCTTGCGCTACTTGAGATTCTCCCCGAGAGAAATCAGCTTGGATCGTAAACGGCAAGCGGGGGGATGCAAGCGGGAGAACCCCGCAGTGGGGGCCTTTCTCAGCCTGACTGCGAATCCTAAATTATCACAACCGTCCGAATCCGCACGCTTTCAGTTTCAGCCCCCGGTAATGCTTCGTGTCCTCCACACTCAAGCCCTCGCCTGCCATGAACGTCAACTCTGCCCCAAGCCTGTTTGAGCACGTGGCTTCCGCTCCGCCGGACCCCGTATTCGGGCTGATGGACCTTTATCGCCAGGACAAGCGGACGGACAAGATTAACCTGACGGTGGGAGCCTACCAAACGGAGGCCGGCCAAACTCCAGTCTTGGCTTCGGTGAAAACAGCTGAGCGCTTCCTGCTGGAACAGGAACAGACCAAAAACTACCTGCCGATCGATGGTTCGCCTCGCTACAACCGGCTCGTCGCCGAGTTAGTGTTTGGAGCTGACTGTGCGGCGCTGGAGGCGGGCCGCATCGTCACGGCCCATACTCCCGGAGGAACAGGCGCGCTCCGCATCGCCGGCGATTTGCTGCGTCGGGCGATGGGCTGCAAGACCATCTGGATGGGAACCCCCACTTGGGCAAACCATCCGCAGATTTACGCGGCAGCTCAATTGGAATTGCAACAGTTCCCCTATCTCCACCCGCATGGAATCGGCGTCAACTTTGAAGAGATTTTGCGGCGATTGGCGCATGCCGAGCGAGGCCAGGCACTGCTTCTGCACACGGTCTGCCACAATCCGACCGGGTTTGACTTGACTCCCGTGCAATGGGAACAACTGCTGGACCTCGTCCTGGAAAAGCAACTAATTCCCATTTTTGATTTCGCTTATCAGGGATTCCACCGCGGGCTGGAAGAAGACGCTGCCCCGATTCGACGGTATATCGCCGCTGGGGGAGAGGCCCTGGTCTGCGGGTCATTCTCGAAAAATTTTGGCTTGTACGCCGAACGCTGCGGCTCGCTCTCCGTTGTCACCAAATCAGCTGATGCCGCTGGCCGCATTCAAAGCCAGATCAAGTCAATCATTCGCACGATCTACTCAACGCCGGCCAAACACGGGAGCTCAATTGTTGAAACGATCCGCGGAACGCCGGAACTGCGGCGGCAGTGGGAGTCGGAACTGAGCGAAATGCGCGAACGGATCGCCGAACTGCGACTCAAGCTGGCGGACGGGTTGAAACAGACGACCAGCAAGCAGGATTTTTCCTTCATGACTGGCCAGATTGGGATGTTCAGCTTCTCCGGCCTGACCGCCAAGCAAGCCG
>JAJTFE010000208.1 GCA_021298375.1 Blastopirellula sp.
AGCGTCAGTTTTTCAGCCGCGGTCGATTTCGGCCGCGGTCGATTGTGCGGAGACCAAACAGGTCGAGCTCAGCCCAGACTCAACTGTTGACGATCGGTTCATCGGCGAAGATGCCGCTGATCGACTTGTGCTGATGAATCCGCCGGATCGCCTCACCGAGCAGGCTGGCGACGGTCAATCGAACAATCTTGGGGTGGTCAATTTCCGCTGCGAGCGGAATCGAGTCCGTGACCACCACACTATCAACTGGCGCCTTTGCGAGTTTCTCCAAGGCTTGCCCGGCGAAAACGCCATGGCTGGCTCCGACGTGAATCTCCCGCGCGCCTTTGGACTTGAGCAACTCGGCCGCTCCGCAAATCGATCCGCCCGTGCTGATCATGTCATCAAACATCAACGCAATCTTGCCCTCGACCGGCCCGCCAATGATGTTCTCCTGCTTGGTTGTCTCGGCTCCCAAGCGGCGTTTGTCAATGATCGCCAGCTTGCCACCCAGTCGCTTGGCATGGCCCACCGCTCGCTTGATACTCCCCTCGTCCGGGCTGACGATCACCAGGTCATCGGGGTTCTTGAATTTGTTTCGGAAGTATCCAGTCAAAACGGCGCCCGCGTAGAGATGGTCCACAGGGACATCGAAAAAGCCCTGAATCTGAGCCGCGTGCAAATCCATCGCCAGCACCCGATCGGCCCCAGCCCGGGTGATCAAATTAGCAACAAGCTTGGCCGTGATCGGGACCCGCCCCTCATCCTTCCGATCCTGCCGAGCATAACCGAAGTAAGGAATCACGGCCGTGATCCGCTCCGCACTGGCTCTGCGGCAGGTGTCGATCAAGATCAGCAATTCCATCAAGTTATCGTTGACCGGGGGGCAGGTGGGCTGGACCAGAAATACATCCCGGCCGCGCACATCCTCAATCTTGCAATGAAACTCGCCATCCGGAAACGTCTGGAACTTGCAACTTCCCAAGTCCAGATTCAGAAACTCACAGATCTTTTGCGACAGCGGCAGGTTGGCTCGGCCACTGAAGATTTTCAACTCGCGCATCGGCTTCCCGGCCCCCCCCTTGAACAGCCTCTCAATTGAAGACGAAGCCAGTCGGCCGCGCCCTCCCCAACACCACTCCGGCTTTGCCGGCGGTTGAGCCCCTTTCCAGCGAGCTATCTTAGGAACTTTTTCACGGCTGCCCAGAGCCGAACCCGAAACCGGTCCGCAGCCCGACAAACGGACGAAAAAACTCACCTTGGCGGGAGGACCGGCGCCCGAGGTCCAGCCACTGATTTTGAGCGCCTGATGTTCAGCGTCCGATCGACCGCAAAGCAGCTTCCACTTCCGCCAGTTGCTCGACCGTGTTCACACTGAGCGCCTCGATTGGCTGCAAACAAGCCAGAGCCCGTACGTCCTCGCCCTGGCGGAGCAGAATCTCTGGCAAGTCGGTGATGTAGTACTCTTTTTGCTTGTTGTCCGAACGCAACTGCCCCAGGGCAGTCAACATCTTTTGGCAATCAAAGACGTAGGTGCTCATGTTGACCTCGGTGATCGCCCGTTCCTGGTCAGTCGCGTCTTTTTCTTCAACGATTCGGAGAAACCGTCCCGATGGATCGCGAACGATTCGCCCCAGCCCCTGCGGATGGGGATGGTTAAGCGTGCCCAACAGACAGGCCGGGCGGTTGGCTTGAAAGTCATCAAGCAGGGCTCGAAGGGAGCTGGGCTGGAGCATCGGCGAATCCCCGGCAACGACGACGACTGGTCCTTCATGTCCGGCTAACGAATCGCGGCACATCATCACAGCATGTCCGGTACCGAGTTGCTCCGCCTGTGTGGCGAACCCCAGGTCGGATTCACCGGCCAATTCGGAGCGCACCAGGTCTTCCCGGTAACCGACAACAGCGACCAACCTTCCCACACCAGCTTCGCGCAATGAGTCGATCACGTATTTCACCAAAGGTTTGCCTCCAGCCTGGCAAAG
Source organism: Blastopirellula sp. (assembly GCA_021298375.1). Taxonomy (GTDB): domain Bacteria; phylum Planctomycetota; class Planctomycetia; order Pirellulales; family Pirellulaceae; genus BJ22. Next base: position 1,965 of record JAJTFE010000208.1, read on the forward strand.
CACCTTGGGAAGTTCCGACTTCATCCGGGTTCCTTTACCCGCAGCCAAAATAACGCCGACCGCTTGTGTCATCTCACCCACTCTCCGTTTACTCGAATGACTCGCCCGATTGCCCGAGGGCATCACGGAAATCCCCCGGCTCAATGCCCGGTTGAAGTTTCTTGTCTCGCCAGTTTCTCACGCAAGGGCTCAAAATCTAAAAAATCCCGCCTCCCGAAGGCATCTTTCCGCTCTTCTCATCCATGCCACCCACACCACCGGCGCCTCCCACGCCAGCGCCTCCCATGCCAGCGCCCCCAAATCCACTCGGCAGACTGTTACCGTACTTGATGTTGTCCAAAAACTTGCGAACCTCATCGTGATGCTTACGTTTTTGGCTGATGATCAACGTTGCCTGTGGCATCAGAACGGCTCCGCCCTTGGTCGTTTCGCTGACTTCGGGCCATGAGTGCACTTGTCGAATTGTGCCGGCCGCTTCCGGTCGAACCGACGACTTCCAAGATTCGGAAGCCACCAGTTCCGGGAGGACACGCTCCATTTCAGCAGCCACTTCGGCTGGCATCCGATAATATCGGGTCACCACGAATTCAGGATCTTCATCCTCGGAAATTCGTCGCTTGGAGTTTTTCAAAGCCACTCGATAATTCCCCAACAGTTCCTCAACGGCATCCAGCCGCCGTTCCGACTGCCTGACCACCATCACCCCGGGCTTGGCAAACACGATTTGCCCAGCTCCGTCCTGATCGCCCCAGTTGCCCGTATCGACTTGCTGCAGCAGTGCCTCACTGAGTGCCTCTGAGGCAGGTAAATTCGGACAGATATCCCGAACGTCAAATACCGCCGTCTGGAGAAAACGGTCAGCCGCTTCGCGGGTCGTCACCCACAGTACCCCGTCACGGAGAATCCAGGAAAGCCCGAATTGCCCCAGCAACAAGTCGAGGGTCGTCTGCAGACGCTGCTCTTTCAATTCAAAGGTCACAGGAGTCCGCTCGTTCACCTTGGTCGAGCTTAATGCAGCGGCGTCCAACCGCATGTCCACCCCAGCCTTGTCCGCCAACTCGGCAACCACTGCCCCGAACGGCTTGGCTTTAAACCGAACTGAAATTTGCCCACCAAGCGCGGCGCGAATCGCCGCATGCTCGGCGGGATCGTCGACTAACACCCGCCTCGCCGGTCCCCGCAAGGCAGCCAATAATCCGGCAATGCGGCGATGAGTTCGCTCATCCTGCCGAATGAACAAAACATCTCCGAGAAAAATTAGATCTCCTTCGCCCTGATCGTCTCGGGCTGTCCAGCCACTTCCAGCCTCAACAACGCTGAGGATAACCTCTTCAAGATCGTCCGCTTCGAATTTCTGGTCCAGCAAGTCCCCTGCGTTGTATTGAACATTCCGTAACATGGACGCATCACCCAATCCATACAGGCGGAGAACACTGCCTTCGAGCCGCCAGCCGATTTTTTGCTGTGCGAGCCGATCAAGCAAAAGATAGATTGGCTGCTTCCGCAATGTGTCCGAAACCGGAGAGTTTTCGTCGACCCCGACTTCCGCTAAGGAGAGCTGGTCGAGGGCCACATTCAGCCCCGTTTGGCTTTGCAGCCACCGGGCAACTTCACTCAGAGAAGCCTCAGTAAAGGAGGTTTCGGCAAGCTCCCGAAGCTTGGGAGACACCAACGTGGCGGAGTCGATCGACAGACTTTGGTCACTGACCACAAATGGGGCCGAATTGGCAACGTCTGTGTCGGCCCCTGCCGATTCCTGTCCGCAACTCTGCGGAATGCTAAGTTCAGACCAAACCAGCCCGCATGCCAACCAGACAATGACGGTCAATTGCCGCGGGGAATGAGTCAAAACATTCAGCCATTTGCCCCGTTTGCATTCTTTTGAACACACACGGGCAAAAAAACAGCTGAAATCAACCTCGGCCGCTCAACAAAATTGCGGCTGAGTTGAACCGCCGGGTTAAACTTCCCCTCCCCGGACGAAACAGCTTGGACGAAACACCCTGCCAAACACAGCCTAGGCCGGCCGACTCGCCGGGCCTTCACCAGAGTTCGCCCAAAATGGCCGTGCGCCAACCGCCCGAGCCTGTTGAGAGAACCTGGCTCCACCAAGAGGGAGCCGAGAGAATTTTCTTGGTTTTTCTGCGTTTCACAGTTCGCCAACAAACCAACCAAGCCCCTGTTCTGGAAAATCTCGCCGAGCGATTGTCGCGGCGGCCTCGTTCACGGGCGGACCATTCGATTGAGCTACAAAAAAACCCTCGCCAGATGACTGACGAGGGTTTTAGATGTTTAAAAAACCGGCGATACCTACTTTCACGCTTTTGGCACTATCATCGGCTCAAAGTGCTTAACTTCTGTGTTCGGGATGGGAACAGGTGTGACCACTTTGATATGTTCACCGGAAGAGAACTGGCAGGCCTATACGCCCTGCCAATCCTGAATTGTTCGACATTCTGGTGTGATCAATATTCAGCAAACACTTTTAAGTTGCGCCACGGACCAATTTAAGCAAGAGACTTGAATAAATGTGGTCAAGCATTCGTCCTTTAGTACCGGTATGCTAATCCATTACTGAATTTACACGCCCGGCCTATCAACCTCGTCGTCTTCGAGGGGACTTCATACGTAGTATACGAAACCTAATCTTGGAGCCGGCTTCACGCTTAGATGCTTTCAGCGTTTATCCCTTCCATACATAGCTATCCAGCCGTGCCACTAGCGTGACAACTGGGACACCAGAGGTATGTCCTTCCAAATCCTCTCGTACTAAAGAAGAATCTCCTCAAGTTTCGTGCGCCCACAGCAGATAGGGACCGACCTGTCTCACGACGGTCTGAACCCAGCTCACGTACCACTTTCATTGGCGAACAGCCAAACCCTTGGGAGCTTCTTCACCCCCAGGATGTGATGAGCCGACATCGAGGTGCCAAACCGCATCGCCGCTATGGACGCTCGGATGCGATAAGCCTGTTATCCCCAGAGTACCTTTTATCTGATGAGCTATGGCCCTTCCATTCGGAACCACAGGATCACTAAGACCTACTTTCGTAACTGCTCGACTCATTTGTCTCGCAGTAAAGCACACTATCTACCTTTGCGCTCGACGCCTGATTGCCAACCAGGCTGAGTGTACCTTTGTACTCCTCCGTTACTCTTTTGGAGGAGACCGCCCCAGTCAAACTGCCCAACTGACAATGTCCGTTGCCCTGATTCAAGGGACAACGTTAGAGCTAAAGCATAGCCAGGCTGGTATTTCAACGACGACTCTGCTGACGCTGGCGCGCCAACTTCACAGTCTCCCAGCTATCCTACACAAGATATACCTCAGACCAATATCAGCATACAGTAAAGGTTCATGGGGTCTTTCCGTCTAACTGCGGGAACGTGGCATCTTCACCACGACTACAATTTCACCGGGTCGGTGGTTGAGACAGTGCACCAGTCGTTACGCCATTCATGCAGGTCGGAACTTACCCGACAAGGAACTTCGCTCAGACATGTTACAGCTGTTGCAACAGCCAACAAGGATCAATAGAACTCAAAGAAAGCTGTTGCACAGTGGGCCGGACGTTTCCGCCGGCCTCTGCATGTCGCCATGCAGCTCGGACTATATCATCATCTCACAGACTGAACTGGAGATGCTTGGCGTATAGTCTCTGAGGATCCCCATCCCCAACGGGACAGGTTTCCTGCTGATTGTCTGCACCACTGGATTTTCACTGCCAGGCGATACCCTGAGGCCACCCTTGCGGGTCGACCCTTGCGGAATTGCTACCTGACGAGTACCAGATGGATACTCAGACGTTTCAGCATACAGCCAAGTGCTAAGTTCTGCGTCGCCGCAGAACAGGGCAGAAAATTCTACCTTAGGACCGTCATAGTTACGGCCGCCGTTTATTGGGGCTTCGGTTGCGAGCTTCGTCTTGCGACTAACCCTCTTCCTTAACCTACCAACACCGGGCAGGCGTCAGACTCTATACATCCTCTTGCGAGTTAGCAGAGTCCTGTGTTTTTGATAAACAGTCGCTGATGCCGATTTACTGTGGCCTGATTGCTCAGGCACCCCTTATCGCGAACTTACGGGGTCATTTTGCAGAGTTCCTTAACCACCGTTCTCCCGAGCGCCTTAGACTACTCGTCTCACCTACCTGTGTCAGTTTTAGTACGGTCAACTTGCTTCGAAGCTTAGAAGCTTTTCTTGGACAACCTTCGCAAGACTTCCCGGTCAAGCCGGTCGGTCGTGTGCCTTGCGTTACGCGGGCGGATTTACCTCTCCCACCGGCTCAGCACACTCCACGAACATTTCTGGTCGTTACGATCTTGGTCCGGTTGCCGTCCCTCCATCGCTCCACAAGTTGGGGCTGGAATATTAACCAGCTATCCATCGTCTACGCCTTTCGGCCTCAACTAAGGTACCGCCTAACCCTGGGCGGAATTACCTTCCCCAGGAAACCTTAGGCTTTCGGCGAACAGGATTCTCACCTGTTTTATCGTTACTCATTCCGGCATAATCACCTGTACGGGCCGCGACCGGTCGTTTCCGTCCGGCTTGTATCTCCCGTACAGCGCTCTCCTACCGCTCATTACTGAGCCCACGGCTTCGGTGTCATACTTACTCCCGATCATTATCGGCGCAAGATTGCTCGACCAGTAAGCTGTTACGCACTTTTTAAATGGTGGCTGCTTCTAAGCCAACATCCTGGCTGTCACTGCAATCTAACTTCCTTAGTGACTGAGTATGACTTTGGGACCTTAACCGGTGATCTGGGTTGTTTCCCTCTCGACTATGAAGCTTATCCCTCACAGTCTGACTCCCGTGATAGTTACACTGGTATTCGGAGTTTGGTTCAGCGAGGTACCGTTGGAACAGCCCCCGTCCGATTCAGTCTCTCTACCCCCAGTGCATAGTTGCACGAGGCTATACCTCAATATATTTCGGAGAGAACGAGCTATCTCCCAGTTTGATTAGACTTTCACTCCTCCCCACAAGTCATCCCCTCGGTTTTCAACCCAAGTGGGTTCGGTCCTCCACGCAGTTTAACCCACGCTTCAACCTGCTCATGGGTAGATCACAAGGTTTCGCGTCTACCGCCAACGACACGCGCGCTATTAACACTCGGTTTCCCTATGGCTCCAGCCCGTAAGGCCTTAACCAAGCCGCTGACGATAACTCGCCGGATCATTATGCAAAAGGCACGCCGTCACACTGAACTAGTCATAGTGCTCCGACCGCTTGTAGGCACATGGTTTCAGGTTCTTTCCCTCCCCTTAAAGGGGTTCTTTTCATCTTTCGCTCGCGCTACTTGTTCACTATCGGTCATTAGAGAGTATTTAGCCTTGCGGGATGGTCCCCGCAGATTCAACCGAGGTTTCACGTGACTCGGTTTACTCAGGTGCCTCTCGGGAGGTTCGAAGCTTTCGCGTACGGGGCTATCACCCTCTATGGCCAGCGTTTCCACGCCGTTCCGCTAACTTGAACTCTTCCCATGTGAAAGGTCCTACAACCCCGCGAGGGAAACCCTCACGGTTTGGGCTCTTCCGCCTTCGCTCGCCGCTACTGACGGAATCGATTTCTCTTTCTTTTCCTCTAGGTACTGAGATGTTTCAGTTCCCTAGGTTGGCCGCAATACACCTATGGATTCAGTGTATGCTAATTCGGGAATCCCGGGATCAACGTGCGTTTGTCCACTACCCCAGGCTTATCACAGACTTCCACGCCCTTCATCGCCTTCTAATGCCTAGACATCCCCCATGCGCCCTTAGTAGCTTGACCACATTTATCCAATCCTCTCACCCAAAGACCCTTCGCCAACTTATCGCCAGCAAACAGCCCCCGAACTCAAGTCCCGGACAAACGCAGAGGCTACCAATCAAATTGGTAACGATTTATTCTTTGCTCTAACTTTTGTCCTGGCAATCTCAGACCCGCAAATGCAAGCCCTCAATCGCCGGCGCTACTTAAGAGTGGTTTTATCGACGGCCACCCTTCAACCCTCCGAAGCCAACCGCCCAGCCGCACTTGCGTGCAACCAGACCGCCAAGCCCCGGACAGCTGAACTCAGCCGTCAAGATGCCATTTCTTGATCACTACCAGATTGTCAAAGAACAAATCGCCAAGCCTAATCAAGACCAGCATCAAGGATGCCAAACCCAACTAAACCCGGCCACCTTCATTGAAGGCGGAGAAAGCTCTTTCACAAAAGCATTCTCCGCCGCCAATCAAAATCAAAACCGCCCGCTTCTACAACCCCGTCTCACCTCGGCCTCAATACATCGGCCGAACCAAGCTCAAAGCTGAACCAACCAAAAACTATTCGCTGAGCAAATCGCGTTTCCGCTTCGCAGCCTCGCCTGAAGCTTCGCAGCCACTCTTGAAGCGAGGAGTCAATTCTAGCTGAGCCTCACCCTTGGTAAAGGGGGGCACGCAAATTGAACACTCGATTCAGTGACCATTCGATTCAGTGAATCCTGCGATTCGTCCGAACCGAAACCCACCAGCACCATTCACAACTGGAGTTTGTCACAACCGAAGCTTGCCGGTGAATCAGGCTATCCCAACTCAAGCCATCCAAATCGCGGTTATTTTGCCGCTTGATTCAGTTGACCTCACCGACCGCACTCAATCGCTTACGGCCCGTGTCACTCCGAGAATGCCCGTGTCACTCCGTGCCTGCAAGTGAGGGGGGAAGTATATCCAGCCCTTGAGATTGTTCAAGGCCCCAACTCGCGTTTTCTGAAAATTTCAGGAAAGAAATTTTCAGACCGCTATACTTCGGCAGTTTCCCGAGATTTCAGCCAAAAATTCCGGCCAAAACCTCTGAAAAATCAGACCCAACCAACTTACCAGTGGAGATGAAGAGGCTCGAACTCTCAACCCCCTGCTTGCAAAGCAGGTGCTCTCCCAATTGAGCTACATCCCCAAATCAACGGCCAGTCATACCAGCCAACGGTCCCCGCCAGCAAATGGCCCCCGGCAAGCCAACGGTCCCCGGCAAACCGGACCCCGATTTCACCCGAAACACCGTTTTAACGGCCTTTA
>JAJTFE010000209.1 GCA_021298375.1 Blastopirellula sp.
CGCAGCAATTTGGGCAGCAGCAATTTGGGCAGCAGCGATGGGGAACAGACGTCCACGCCCCCTCATCGCTCCACCGAGAATCATCGAGGCATCAGAAAAATTGGACCTCGACCACCTGTTTTCGCGGCGCAAATCATCGCGGCGCAAATCATCGCGGCGCAAATCACTTCTGAAAACACGCGATCGCGACAACTTGGGCGGAAACGTGAGGGAAAAAGTGACACCGCGAGCCTGCCAATCAATCGCTGCCAGCCATTCGCAATTGGCTGCACGAGGCTACCAAGCCCCCCGAAGGGAGAGCGCGATTTGCTCTCCCTCGAGTGTTCAGCTCGCGTTCAAACCTTACCAGCCTTCTGGCAAAGGCGCGTCGAGGAAAGGCTCGAATAATTCGTGTCGCGGTCCCTTTTCGTCGCAAACTGCGAATTTGCTGTTTGCTCCGCCGTACATGGAGACACCTGCATAGTCGCCAGCCTTGTTGACCACGTAGAAGCTCACATTGAACTTGGGGTGCCCCTGCTCTGTGAGCAGCCGTTTTTCCACTGTGTTACTGCAAATCCGGCGGAGCGCTTCCATCCCCGCATCTTTGGGATGCTTTCCCTGACGGAGCATTTCCACGATCAGAAACGAAGAGAGGTTGTAGAGGTTCGCCTCGCCGCGTCCGGTCGAACCCGCCGCGCCGACCTCGTTGTCGACATACAAGCCCGCCCCCAGGATCGGCGAATCGCCGACCCGGCCGGGGATTTTCCATGCCAACCCGCTGGTCGTGGTGACACCGCAGACGTCGCCGTTGGCATTCACTCCATTGCAGTTAATCGTGCCCCAAAAATGAAAGGGATCGATTTTGCCCTCTCCCACCATCTCCAAGATCACCTTGAGGCTGGCATCCGCCCGCTTGTTTGGGTCGAGGTAGTGCTCTGGATCAACCCGCTGCTTCCACTCCAGCCAGAGTTTTCTTGAGCGTTCGGTGTTCAGATCAGCTTCAATTTTGAAACCCATGTTGCGGGCAAACTGCTGAGCCCCCGGTCCCACCAACAGGTGATGATCAGTCGAGTTGGCCACTGCCAAGGCCACGGAGGCGGGCGTACGCACTCCTTGCAGGGCGGCGACACCGCCGGCTCTTCGCTTCGGCCCGTGCATGCAGCAACTGTCGAGGCTCACGTTGCCATCGGCATCCGGCAAACCACCATAACCCACGCTGGTGTCATCCGGGTCCAATTCGACGATGTTCACCCCGGCCACCAACGACTCGAGCACATCGCGGCCCTGTGTCATCGCGCGGAACGCCAGTTCCACGCAGGTCTCGCTCCCGCCATTCTTGTGAATAAAGCCGTTTGCTGATGAAATCACAACCGGCCGACTCGCCTTCCGGAGATGCATCGCCGGTGCTCCTGTTTCGTTACTTGCTCCACCGCCGGAAACACTCCCGCCGGAAACCTCGCCGGCAGACGCGGCTGCTACCCCGGACAAAGCGGACAAGGCCGTACCGGCAATTGCCGTCGCGCCGATGAACTCCCGGCGCCCCATTTTTTGCTCACTGGACATGACTGCTCCTGAATCTGGCCGAACAAAAATCCAACCCCGATTCTAACCGGAAACTCAGCCCGGCCCCAGTCACCCAAGCTCCTCAAAGCCCCGGCCACAATAACGGCTGAGCCGCCTTAATTCGCTCGTCAATCGCGATGGCTCCCCTTCCTCGCCTGCACGCCGCAAACTTTCCAACAACTCCGGCAATCTGGCTCCGATCGGCAAGGGGCAAGCCGTCGAGTTAGCCCCCTTAACCAGGACATTTAATATCGCTCGCTGGAGCTCTTCAATTCCTTCTCCTGTCAGGGCCGAAACGTGCAAACCCTTTTCCTGGTCCGGAGCCTCGAGCAAATCAGTCTTGTTGACCACCCTCAGGTCAGGCGGCGGTTCCCAGGCAGCGTGGAATTCACCGCACGCTCCGGTCGCCTCTTCAACGGCGACCCGACAATCGGCCTTTTTCCAAACTTCTCGTGCTCGCTCAATCCCGAGACCTTCAATCGCCGATCCAGCCAACCGCTGGCCGGCCGTATCAACCAACTCGACTAACCAGCCAGCCAGCACGACGCGTTGCGTTACCAAGTCGCGCGTCGTCCCCGGTGAGCTATGAACGATGGCCCGCGCAAACCCGCTCAGCGCATTGACCAGACTGCTTTTGCCAACATTCGGCTCTCCACCCAAGACAACGAGCCAAGGCTCGGTCAAGTGTAATGCCCATTTCCTCCGCTCCAACACGGACGCGCATTCATCACACACGCCCGAATAATCCCGCCCGGCGACTTTACGCTCGACCGCCTCACACCATTGCTCCCAAGCCCTCTGTTGATTCAGCAGCCAGCGGGCCGAGCGCTCCGTCTCGCACTGCAGCAGCATGTCTTCTAGAAGCGCAGCCAATTCGGACGACGCGCGCGAGGCCAGCCAGTCCGCGCCGGGCTGTTCGACGAAGCCGGCCGCGGAAAGAGCTTGGTGGATCGATAGCCGTGATTGCGAACCGCCATGAATGTGGACTTCGAACTCTTCCGGCCCCAGCCTGACGATGACGACATCTTCCGCAGCTGACTGGGACTCGCCAGCGTGCCGCCACACGCCGTAAGTGATTGAACCTGAGGGACGCGCGGCGAGCGGAGGATTGGCGGCCGGGCAAAAATGAACTGCCAGGACATCGAGGGCTCGGCCGCCCCGCATCCAAACAACGCCGACCGCCCCCCGTCCCTTGCCAGTCAAATGCGCGAAGGTGTCCGCAGCGATCTCTTCACCGCTCGATTCGATGGCCGACCGGGATTCGGAATTCAACTGACTCTTCGACGGCTTGCCGCCGCGCGAACTCCCTGCAGAACCAAGTCGGAAACCAGCCTGAATTCGCGCTGAAAGATCGGCTCCAAGGGCGCAGCCCCGCCCCCGGTCAAAAATACCACTCCCCGCCGGTTAGCGGGTTCGCCCATCATCTCTCGTTGATAGCGGGAAACGATCTCGCGGATCGCTCCGACCTGCATTTGCCACACACCGCAGGCGATCGCCTCCGCCGTGTTTTTCCCCCACGCGACCGCCGGGACCTCGCCGACAAATAATTCGGGCAGCTGATTCGTGGCCCGCGAAAGCGACTGGAAGCAGGTGTAGGGTCCGGGAAAGATCGCGCCGCCCTGGAAAATGCCGGCCCCATCCAACAGGTCGATGGTCACCGCAGTCCCAACGTTGACAATGATGATTGGCTCGGCCGACGATCCCGCCAACTGCAAGGCACCATAAGCAGCAGCCAATCGATCCAGCCCCAGGCGCTCTGGATGCTCGATGTTGAGCTTCAACGGAATGTCGCTGCGGTTCAAGACGGTCAGCCGATCACTGCGGCGATTCCGATCGACCCAGTCGCGCAGTGAATCAAGCCGCGGCTGGTTAACGCTAACGACGCACCAATCGGCGACATCGACCGACGAGAGGTCGAGCGACTCAGGACTGGCGACCGACTGCAGATGCTGCCAGCCCGTCTCGCCGTCACCAGCCACGGCGACTTTGGTCCGCGAATTTCCTACATCAGCGCAGATCAGCGAACGGCCGTCCATCCCGAAGTCACCCCTCTTTCCGGACTCCCGCAGCCGCTGCGGGGCTGGGTCGCTCGGTTTGCTGCGCATCCAATGCGGCGACAATCGCCCGGTTTAACTCCGCCAGGCCCTCGCCTGTCACTGCCGAAATGAGCAATACCGGCTTGCCCGTCTCGCGCTGGAGCAGCAAACGCAACTCGTTTGCCTCCGGTAATTCTCCCTTGCTCACGACCAGAATCTCCCGCCGCTCGCCGAGCTCCTGACTGTATTCCTTCAACTCATGGCGAATCGCACGATAGTTCTCAAGCGGGTCGGTGCCATCGGTCGGAAGCGGCTCGACCAAGTGGACCAAAACGCCTGAACGCTCAATGTGCTTGAGAAAATCATGTCCCAAACCAACCCCTTGCGAGGCGCCTTCGATCAGACCCGGGATGTCTGCCAAGACGAATTCCCGGTCGCGGCTGACCTGAACCATTCCCAAGTTTGGATACTTCGTGGTGAACGGGTAATCGGCGATTTCCGGCCGGGCACGACTTAAGCGACTGAGCAGCGTGCTTTTGCCGGCGTTGGGCTTGCCTACCAAACCGACGTCTGCAATCACCTTCAGCTCCAGAATGATCTTGCGACGTTCGCCCTTCTGCCCTTCGGTCGTGGTCCTTGGTGCTTGATTGGTGGACGACTTGAAATGGGTATTCCCCTTTCCTCCCCGGCCGCCTTGCGCGGCCACCAGACTGTCGCCATCGGCCTGCAGATCGCGAATCACGAAACCGTTTTCTGCGTCGATCACCAGCGTCCCCGGAGGAACCAGCAGGATGAAATCAGCCGCACCGCGACCGTGCCGATTGGAACCCTCGCCATTTGCCCCTGACTCGGCTCGCCACTGCTTTTTCTGAGTCAGCCCCACCAAGCTGTTGACTCCGTGCCTGGCGACGAGCACCACGCTCCCGCCGTCGCCGCCATTGCCACCATCGGGGCCACCGCGTGGAACGTACTTTTCACGGCGGAAACTGAGGCAGCCATTCCCGCCGTTACCCGCCCAAACTTCAATCTCAACTCGATCGACAAACATCCCAGCCTTCTTTCCAAGACGGGCGCGAGGCCCCAATCGAAATCACCCTGCCGACTCTGGCGACACACCGGTGCTGACATTCCGTCAACCAGCGAACCAAGATCCCTGCCGCAGTCCCCAATGCCATGCGGCCCAACGCCACTCCAATCAACCCGCGTCCGCTCCACCCACAGGGTTTACTGATATCCTACCGGTCCCAAGCCCTTCGCGCGCGATCAGGATACAGAATTCCCTCGAGCGGCATCGAATGTCTTGCGAGGCCCCCCTCTCCGCACAGCCTCTCGCAGCTGTGCCAAATTTCGCGAACGGCCTACCGAGCCGTCCGGATCAAGCGGTCAACCTTGAACACCCGCTCAAAAAGAGCCCCCGATCAAAAAAAGGATGCCACCACGGACATCCTTGAAAACGAATTTCAATCCCACCCGGCGGGTCTTGCCTCTGGTCAGGCAAACACGGAGCAGGGAAAGTGGCTCTCGCCGAGGACCCAAGTTGCCGCTCACATCCGCATCAGCAGGAGTGATTATGCCAACCTGAATGAAATGTCACAGCCGGAAGGAAATGCCACAGCCGGCAAAGCGGCGAGTTGGATATTGGACCCGACACACCCCTGCCTAGCAAGAGCGAAAGTGAACAGCACCGCGAGAGCGAAAATCAATCATGGCTGAGGTACACCGCCGAACAGCCCGGAAAATCCCGCAATCAATCCCGCTTGCCCGCAGCCTACAGCACCGCAGCCTACAGCACCGCAGCCTACAGCACCGCAGCCCACAATCCCGCAGCCCACAATCCCGCAGCCCAAATCCGTCCGACAAGGCGTACAGCGTGTAGTCACTGCCTTGGCCGACGTTCTTGCCGGCGTGGAATTGGGTACCCCGCTGCCGAACCAAAATGTTTCCAGCGATGACTCGCTCGCCACCGTAACGCTTTACTCCGCGGCGCTGGCCGTTGGAATCACGACCGTTGCGGCTGGAGCCTTGACCTTTTTTATGTGCCATGGCACCTTCACTCCATAAACAAAAAACCCGCAAACATTTGTCAGCGGGTGTGAGAAAATTTCTCTGCTGTCATAATCGGCAAATTTTACTGGTAAATCCAGAGGTGATCAAGGCTTTTGAGGAAGCGGATGGCCTTGCCATCCTGTTCCCAGTACTGGGGCTCGAATTTTAGCACCCATTTCTGCTTTTTTCCCTCGACATCGACCTGAAATTGCCACATCGAACTGTCGATGACCTGGGTCACTGCCGTGCTGTCGGACACCTGGTAACCGAACAATTTGAGGTTGTTAATCAGCGATTCGGGCAACTTGCCGTCATCGAGAGCCGCCACGACGGGAGACGAGAAATCGGTCACATCGACCTCGGCGTCGACCTCGGTCACATGAACTTCGCGGTCGGCGAGTTCATTCACCTGGTAAGCCAGAATCTGCGGGCCGGGCAGCGCATAACGCTTGGTGATCGCGACCTGCTCCGCATGCCCATCGGTGTAAGGGATTCCATAGGATACAAAGTCGCGGTCCTGCTGAGCCCCGTCTCCGGGACGCCAGTAGTTCAACTGTAACATCTTGTTGACAACGTCAATCTTGCCATCGGCCGTCGCCACAATCCGATAGGCATTGGTCAAACCTTTGACCCGAATGGAAACATAGTTAACTCTGGGGTCGACTTCCTCCCAAACGGCCACACCCCAGACGCCCGGGTCTGACTCGCTCCGTGAAAGCGGAATCTCGATGTCACCGATTTCCAGACTGTTGAACAGCCGTTGATTCGGGTCCTCAAGTTTCTGAATCTCTTTGGCAACCAAGGGCAGAAACTGATCGCGATAGGAAATCGGACTGTACTCTCCCTTGGCATCAGCTACCCAGCCAGTCAATTCAAAAGTCGGCTGGAACGTTCGCGGCAGCAGTTCAGGCTGCTCCTTGGCAGCGTCGAGTTTGACCTCGTTCAGCACATAAGGGAAGACAACATCTTGCTTGACCTGATCGTAAGAAATGCTCTCTCCGAGATTTCGCACGCGGTAAACCAGATACCAGTAATGACGGTTTTGAACCGCTCCGTCGGGAGCTTTGAAAGAGAGCTTGATCTGTCGCAAGCCCAAGGTCGCAAATTCCAGTTGCCAGACGTTGCGAAAGAAGACAATGTCCCGCGTCGAGCCGCGCAACGTTTCAGCCTGCGCCGTGAGATTGCCCTGATACTCCTGGGCTTGCAACTCAGGCATCGCCATCGGGACCGAGAACGTGTCTCGGGCATCGATTTGAGGTGCAAACGCCTTGAGCACGCCGGCAGCCAAGGGTCTGGGGAAACTGCCCCGGTCCTGAGCAGAGATTCCACTGGCCAGATTCAAAATCAGGCCGCAAACAAACAGCCCCACAAGTCGCAGCGTCATATCGGTGTCCCAACGTTTCCGGAAACCACGCACCAAGTTGCGGACCGACCGTTTTCCTGCTGTCGGTCCACCTTCCATTTTTCGAGCAACTGCCCCTGCTCCCCCAAAAGGTACAAGGTCCAGCACACTCAAGGGGCGGCGCACTTTGAACCTATCGGAAGATGCGCCCCGCCCAGTCTTGTCTCAAGTATAGTTGCCACGTGGGTAATTTCTGCCCATCCGGCGAGGTTTCCCGCCAAAAGCGCTGCGCAGGCTATCCGGAAGACCTCCCCGGGCCGGCATCACCCCGCAAAGCGTCTGGTTATTCGGAAAATCCAGTTTTCCCGGGCGTTTCCACAGTCCCCGGAGCATCAGCCAAGCCTTCGCGCAGCGGTTGGGCCTCCAGGGCCGCTTGAATTTCCGCCGGTTCATCCGGCCGGGCGGCCGGTCGGTGGGGTCCCGAAAACTTCTGAGCTCGGTCGTAGCGTCGGTACTCGCCGCCTCGGCCCTCGGCTGGTCCGGCATCAAATTCAAAGCCCTCGTCGTACCGGGACCGGTAACCCGGCAGCTTGGCCCGCTCCAACTCGGCTTGAAACTCCTCGATCACCTGTCGCTGCAATCGATCGCGGAATTCCTGAGTCACAGGATGGGCAATGTCCGCATACAATCTCGGTCGCCCCTGCGGGTCAACTGGCAAACGCCCCTGAGGAAGCCGAATGCCACAGTGGTTACAAAAGCGAGCTTTGAGGTGGTTTTTGGTTTGGCAACGGGGACAGTGAGCCGTCACCTTACGACTCGGCATCGCCACAAAAAGCCCCGACTCTCCCTCGATGATCCGCAAGTCGCGAATGACAAAGCCTTCCCGGAAGGTAATGCTGCAGAAGCCCCGCAAGCGGTCGTCTGACTCCGCGACGAGCTTAATCCGAATCTCGGATATTTCCATTCTCCAGCTCCCTCCTTAACTGCTTCCCTGCCCCACCGCGGCCAGGCTTTTATCGCCGCGCCTCAGGCCGATGCCGAGTGCTCTCCTGATCCCCAATCCCAGTCAAACGCGACGCGACACTTCCCGCCCGGCTCAGCTTCTCGCGCCCGCAGTCCCTCGTATCAGGCGGGTGGCTGAATACTGAACTTCCGAGAGTGGATCCCACCACCCATCTTCAAGTCCAATTCAGGACTGAACCGCCGGTCCCCCTCGAGGCTGGCCAATTTATTTTTCGCCCCGCGCGACCCTTGGTCCAACCCAACGAGGCGAAGCAGAAACGCTCCTCGCAGGACCTGAGCCAAAAAAACGCGGTGAGGCCGAGAACTGGGTCCTTTCCCCAACCCGTGACACAAATCCGGCAAAACCGTCAGCCGGGCAGCAACTCGCTCAGGATCACTCGACAGTCTGGCAACAGCGCCTTCAATTGGCACGCCCCCCGGCGTGCGACCGGCGCATTCGGAAACATCCCGAAATAGCACGACCCGCTTCCGGTCATCTGCTGGCCAATCACCGGTAAGGCCTGCACCGCCTTTGTCAATCGTTCCAGCCAAGGCCCCATGCCTCCCGCCGCGGCCTCCAGACGGTTAAACAGATTCCTGCCAAGCTCCCGGGGCAGACCTCTCCCAATCGCTTGCACGACATCCTCCGCCCTCCGCAGCTCGCCGACAACCCGATG
>JAJTFE010000210.1 GCA_021298375.1 Blastopirellula sp.
CGCCAGCTGAACGCGGAATGGGGAGTGCAGCCAACTTCCGGGGCTTGGCGATTGGAGCCGCTCATTCCAGGCGACCCGCTCAGCATTCTGGCTTTGGCCGGTCCGAGGGGAAGCTTGCTGCTGCATCCGACCGTCCAGCACTTTGCTCCCGGGCGGCTCGGCGAGTACATCGGGGGAGAACTGGTCACGGACCCGCTTCTGGGAGCAATTGCGAGTGAAGCCGGCGCCCGGATTCTGGCCGCGTTGCCGGGCATGGTCGGCATGTTTGGCTTTGACCTGATAGTCGACCGTACCAGCCGAAAGGCGACGCTGATCGAAATCAATCCGCGACTGACCAGCTCCTATCTCGGTTTAAGGGAGGCCTATCAGGAAAACCTGGCTGGCGTTTTGCTCTCACTGTTTCGAAAGAATGGGGAGTTGGCTCCGCTGCGAAAGTCGCCGGAGTTTGACGGGAGCTGGAGTTTGTTGGATGCAGGGGAACTATCGCGCCCCGGCACGCGCTCGGACGCTCAGATCCAGAAAATCTGATCGCGGCCAGCTTTACCTATCAGCCGATCTTCCGTCCGACTGGCAGTGAGTTCATCGTCCCCCAGACCGCCACAAAGCGTATCCCAGCCCGCATCGCCGAAAAGCTGGTCCCGTCCGGCAAGGCCCATCAGACTGTCGTCCCCGGCACCGCCACGCAGCAGATCATCCGCTCCACCACCGCAGAGGAAATCATTCCCGGCTTGACCGTAAATCCAGTTGCTGCGCTTCGCTCCAAAAATCCGATCGTCACCTGCTCCGCCAAAAATCTCGGCGGAGACGTCCAGAGAGTGCCGAACCTCGAGGCGATCATTTCCCTCCGAACCACTGAGCACAACCAGTCCGATTCCTTCGCGGGCGAAGCGGGATATCTCGCGGCCGCTTTGAAACACGGCGAGACTGGAACCGATCGCTTTGAGCACGATCTGATCGTCGGCGAGCGTGCCGCAGACGATCAGCTTGCTGCCGTCCTGGTACGCAGTGACTGAAGTTTCGGGATTCAGCCGGGAGTCATTCCAGACCCAGTCAGCCACTTTCCGTCCGGTCGCAGCTCCGGCAGTGTGGTCGAAGAGGAAATGAATTCCCCCGTAGATCCGGCTCATCCCGGCCTCATTGGCCGCCGCCGTCAAACTGGTGAATGAACGGTCGGGAACACCCGGGAATTCCGAGCGGAGTTTGAAAGAGACTTGATCGGTGCCGAGAAACTGCTGCAGTAAACCGGCTGCGGCCGCGCTGAAGGTGCTGTGCCCGGAGACGTAGGCCGAAAACGGTGGCGTCGTAAGATAGGGAGTCCACCCGGCATCGGCAGTGGTTCCCGGATTCCCGTCGCTGGCTGCTTCGCGAATGGCAGTGATTGGGCGCCACACATCGTACGCGTACTTGCAGTCCCAAGCGGCGATTCCAGCGTCCGCCAGCGAGATATTGAGCAGGGCAAACAGCCGGGCTGACTCCACCAACGGGAGCTTTCGGTCAGCGGCGATGTCCCCCGCAATCAGGTTCCACTGACCGGGCGGAGTAGAAGTTCCCGGTCCAGCCATCCAGATGCGGGCGGTACCATCCTGTTCCGATGTTCTCACCGAGCTCTGCTGCGCACCCCATTGCTGCACCTGATTGACGGCCGCCGCATACTCGGCCGAGTTCAGCGCCGGAGGCGCGGCGGGGCGAAATTGATCTCCGGAATTCAGGCTGAAGGGCGTGACCTCGGGCCATTGTGGCAGCAGACTTGGAAGAAAGCTCGCGGGAGTGGGGCGCCATCGACCAGGCTCTACCCGAGGTTGATAGTCAACAACGTTGAACGCCCCGTCGCCAGCGCGAAGAGCCAAAATCTGATCGGCTGCATTTTGCCCTGCAGCGATGCCCTGACTTTCACGAATGCCATCGGGAATGGTGCTCAACGCGGACTGTAGCCGCGCCGCAAAGGTGGCGTGCTGAGCGGGGAAGAGCGCCGTTAACGTTCGCTCGGCAGCGGCGGCAACTGCCGCGGGTACTGAGGCTTGCGGATGTGCGACAAAGCTCTGCGCGTAAAGTTGGTAGCAATGTTCGATTGAATTGACGGCATCGTGAATGGCGGTGTGCACGATGGCCATCGCTCTGGCCGCAACGGGAGGAGCAGCTCTGTCGGTGCGAATGGCATCGAGGAGTACCGAGTTCCACTCGACCACAGCATCCGCAGCCATGACTTGGCGGGCCTCGAGGTGCGCGTACTCCAGCAGCTCCTGCCGAGATGCTGTTGAGCCAGACCTGCGTCGCGCTTCTAACCGAGAGGAGTTCCCCACAACCTGGTTTGACCGAGTGGGAGCAAGCCGGAATCGCAGACTGGAAAGCCGAGTACTCATGGAAACAATCCTGTTTGAGAAGAAGCAGCGGCGCAGAAGTCTCGTGGCCGAATTCTAGCGAGTCCGCCCAAAATCCCCAAGAAAATCTGAGCCATTGCTCGAGCATTTCTGGAAACTTCATCAGCCCCCCGGAAGGCCGGAATAGCGCTCGGCAAAAATCTCGATCTTGACGCAAATTTGCAGGCCAGATACGCTCCAGCCCGTTGGTTCGAACGACCCGGAACAATTTCCATTGCAAGGAGGCAATGGCGCATGGCTCAATCCCCCCATCCCAGTTCTGTGCCCTTGTTGGATGTGAAGCGGGACAATGAGCCGCTTCGCGAGGAATTCATTACGGCATTGACCCGTGTGCTCGACTCTGGGCAGTTTATCGGGGGTCCCGACTGCCAGTTGCTCGAGCAGGAGTTGGCCAGCTATTGCCAGACTCAATTTGCCGTGGGCTGCGCCTCGGGCAGCGATGCCTTGCTGCTGGCACTGATGGCGGTCGGGATTGAAGCCGGCGACGAAGTTATTCTCCCCAGCTTCACCTTTTTTGCCACAGCCAGCGCCGTGGCCCGGCTCGGTGCCCGCCCTGTATTTTGCGATATCGATCGGGAGTCGTTCAATCTCGATCCCGAACAGGTCGAAGCGCTTGTGACTCCCCGAACCAAAGCGATCATCCCGGTTCACCTCTTCGGACAATGCTGCGAGATGGGCCGCCTGCTCGAAATAGCAGCGAAACATCAACTGCAGATTGTTGAAGACTGTGCCCAATCCATCGGCGCCAGCTATGGCGGAGTCGCTTGTGGAGGAATCGGCCGGGTGGGTTGCTTCAGTTTTTATCCGACCAAAAATCTGGGTGGATTTGGCGACGGCGGGATCATGACTACCAATGACGCTGAAGTTGCCGACCGCCTCCGATTGCTGGCGAACCATGGGATGCGACCTCGCTATCATCACCAGGCCATCGGCTTGAACAGTCGCCTCGATTCATTTCAAGCAGCACTGCTGGCGATCAAGCTCCGCGAACTGCCGCGCTGGACCAGGGCTCGGCAGGAAAATGCTCGACGATATCAACAGATGTTTGCCGAACGGGGAATGACTGACTTGTGCGCTGTTCCCAAGGTCAATGTCGACGGTGAACACGTCTGGAACCAGTTCACGGTGCGGATACAAGGCGCAGCGCGAGACGCTGTGCGGCAGCAATTGGCCGAACGCAAAATCGGCACGGAGGTCTACTATCCGATTCCTCTGCACCAGCAAGTCTGCTTTGCCTACCTTGGCTATCAGACTGGCAGTTTGCCGGAAACAGAGCGGGCCTGCGCCGAAGTGCTGAGCCTGCCGATTTTCCCGGGACTGACCGCAAAAGAGCAGGCAACCGTCGTAGACACGTTAGCCGACGTCCTGCATGCTGTGCGACCGCTGCGGAAAGTTGCCTGAGCAGAGCCCGTCTGCTTCGGCACCGCACCTCGGGCTGCGGACGGAGGAAGTTCGGCTCGCGGTGGAAATCTCTCTCTCTCTGCGTTACGCTATCGAGCACTCCGGGTCTGCGCTGGGGTTCGTGCCGAGTGAGTTCCGTCCAGATTCCGTCGCTTTTCGGCCGCTTTGGCTGACCCCGAGCCGCCGCGCGATACTTTCCCCCACGGAATGGCGATGGGCAAACTCCAGCAACATCTTCTCGGCCTGATCGCTTTCAGCCTGGTGGCGATTTCGATTGTGGCACTATGGAGCGGATCGACTCAACCACTGTTTGCGATCATGCTCCGCGTCGGTTTTGGGTTGCTGGCAATCTGGCTCGCCTGGCCTCAATTGATGCGGGGCGAGTGGAAGGGCTCGCTGCTGGTCGCCGCCATTCTCGTTGGCTTGGTGGTCCTGCTCGCCGCTCGTCCGCGTTATGTTCCGGTCATCGGAGGAATCCTGATCCTCGCAGGCGCGATCCAGCTTGGACTCCGCTACGCCAGCCGGATGTTGGGACGGTCGTCCGGCAATCGGACGCGACGCGAGTGAGAAGACCGGCGCGCCCGATTGGCCAAACGGGCCCGGTTCACAGGCTGTTCGGCCATGCCCGGTCTTCTCCAGACATAGCCCCCAACCTTTGGCCTCGGCGCTCGGTTCGACTTTCGGGATTAAACTTCTGGGCCTAGGTTCCGGCGGCACCGGGAGGAGCATTTTCAGCAGCTGGCTTTTGCTGAGCGTTAACGAGGTCTTTCAATTTTTTACCGGCGGTCTCGAAGAGCTTGAGCATTTCGAAAGTGACGCCCTTTCTCGGGCCTTGCTGGCTATCGACGCCGACTTTTTCCCGGGCGTCCGTCTCTTTCTTCTCGTTTTCGTCCTTGTTTACATCCACCAGACCCAAGTCAGACTTTTCCATGACTTCGTCGAGGACCACACGGGTTTTATCGACAAAGCTTCGCTCGGCGTCAGTTGCCAGCGCGTACCACTTACCGGTTCGAGAAAACAGGTTCTGGCACACGAACACGTAATTCTTGCAGGCGCGACGCTCGACGTTCAGGTAGTAATTCGGCATGTCGAAAACCGGCGCGTTGGGATCGGCCTTGTCCTGCTGGCCGCTGTCTCCTTCGCCGCCACCGTCGAGACCACCGGCTCCGACACCGGGACGGCCATCATCTTTTCCGCCGCCACCGGACGAATCCCGCTTGGCGCCGCCGCGAAGCAAAAAGGCTCCGTCGCTCATCAAGTTGATCGCAATGAATTCCTCGACGTCCTGGCGGATTTTGTTTGCCTGATTCAAAAGGGCTTGGGAGGCAAACGTCGCGACGCTCTCCGAGACATCCTTGACCCGAGCGAGTCCGGCGTTTTCGTAGTTCAATTGGCTGAGGGCATCAATCACGTCCAGCCGCAACTGAAATTCATTTTTGTCATCGTTCAGCACGGTGTAGAGCGAATTGACCACGACCCCGTTTTCACCCGGATTGCGGAGGAAGCCAAGAATCTGAACTGCCCGTCGCCGCAGCCAATAACTGGCGTCCGGGTCCCAGGTTTCCTGCCCGGCGAACTTCTTCTCGGCGACCGCCAGGGCGGAGTCCGAAATTTCCTTGACGTCCGCCTGCTCCAGCCGCGGTCGAACCCCTTCCAACTGGGCAATGCGATGCAGTCCGGTGAAGACTCCGACGCGGAGATAAAGCGGCAATTGGTCTTGCTTCAGCATTCCAATCAGATACTTCACACAAGCCGGATTCGGCGCGGGTGATTCGTTGGCAAGACTGTTGCCTTCAGAGGTGTTGGCGATGCCGATCATCAAGACGGCATTCAAGCGGACAGCCGGGTGGAAATTCCCCTCGGCAATTCGCTTCATCGTCGGCAGCATCTGCTCTTCAATCAGATAAGTGCGATTGGCGCCGTTCGACTCGGGCGAGAGGTAACGCCGCAGGAAATCGGCCCGCTTGGCTCCCAGGCTCGAGAGATTGGCATCACTCGTTTGAGTCATCTCGGCAAACAGATACTCCTGAAAGAAGCGATCAAAGTTATCCGGTCGCGCCGAGTTGGACTTGAGGCAATCCTGAATTGCTCCGGCATCGTCACTGATATTCTGCTTGGCTTGGATCACCTTGGGCTGCAGAGCAGACCGCTCAGCAACCGTCTCGCGCCCCGTCAACACCGGGACGAGGTACCGTTCCGAGACGGTCAAGGTCTCGTAGTTCTGAGCTTGGACGCTGACGGGGTTCGCCATTCCACCGACGATCGCACCCCAGATCAACCCAGCCCAAATCGCAACTTGGCCCCAGCCTGCTGCTCGTACCATTCCCACACCCTCAGTTCGTTATTTGATTTGCTTGTTGCGCGAGAACCTGTGTTGGTCCTGCACAGTCTCTGCTCGACTTACTCGATCTGCTTACCCGACCTGCTTGCTCGACCCGGGCGCTCAACTCGCCGCGGTCAGGTACCACTGAAGACTGAGTTGAAGGCGACCGCCGTCATTGCAAACAGGGAACGATTCATGCCTAGCCGGGAACGACGTCGCTTCAAGCCGCTCCCCCGAGCATTCACACGCGGCAGCCGATTGGATTGCCCCGAATCGGTTGCGGACGAACGCCCCCCACTTGCCATCACCAGGCATCGACGGCGAGCCTCCCGAAAAAAGCCCTCTCGCCTGACTGTCGAAACCGCACGTGACGCACTTCTGCGCGAACGAAGCTGCTCCGGTCGCGACTGATCCAAGAATACCAGCCAAACCCTCAAAATTCAAATTATCTGGGCGTTTTGCCGGCCCGAGAGAGGTCGCAATCGAGGTCTCCGCAGAAGCCGCCGAAAATTTATCCCGGGAAACCGCGCCGATCGGCTTAATCGGGACAATCACCCTATCGCTTCGGCGGGTACAGACCGGCTGAACCTTGCGAGCGGTGACACGGCGACGCGGAATTGACCTAGGGAATCTCGCTGCGGACGGCATATATTCAACCGTTGCCCCTGCAACCGTGCATTGCCAGCCGTGCGTTGCCTGTCCGCTTTCGAGCAGCTTCTACGCTCGAACTGCGGCCCAACCCGGATTTTCCGCCCGACTGCCGGTGAACCCCCTGCTGAAGAGGTCAAACATGAATTTGCGCCGATGGTTTCCGCTTTCCGTTAGTGTGACGTTCCAGTCAGAGATCTCTCAGCCCGTGGCGAAGGGGCGATTCAGCTGCACCGCGGCCGCTTTAACCAGCTGGCTCCGGGCTGCGCTTCTGGTCGGTCTGTCGTGTAGCTGCCCGGCTGGGGCAACAGCACAACGCCCAGAGTCATCCGCTCCTCCGCCGCCGACGCCGCAGCTTCTGCGCGGAGAGCAATTCGGCGATGCGCCCCGCTTGCACGCTCCGCCGGTCGCCTCGGCTGGTGCCTCGCTCTGGTCGCGACTCTGGAATGGCTGGAGCTCCAAGCGGACCGAAACGCGTTGGACTCAGGAACCGCAGCTGCCCCCAAAATCCGCTCCGGGACAACCCCAACCAGACGAGGTGGAGTCTGAAATTGAAGACATTCGGCAACGAGTGGGCGGGGTCGGCGAGAGCTTTTCCGACCTGCTTTCGCCCGGAGAATCCCGACGGCTTTTCTCCGAAGCATTGAACCGGGTTCGCCAGGAACAGCCGGGTCAGCAACCGCTGATTCAGCAGATGCTTCCTCAGTTCAGCCCAAACGCCGCGCATCCGCAAACCAGGCAGAGCCCCGAGGCACTGAATGCGGCGGGCAACTTTCCCCCGCCTGTTTCTCGATCGCCGTTGGTCCCGCCCCAGGCGCAAGGCCCCCAGGGTCCAGCCCATTTCCCATCGTCTGTGTTCCCGTCCGGGCCTCAGTCCAGTCCGAGTTATCCCGTTCAAGCAGTGCCCGGTCCGCACCGGACCCGGAGGCGGGCCAAACGGGCCAATTCCGACTTCCCCCCCGCAAGTTCCTCTGCCGACAGCCTATCCGCCTGGCCACTCTTTTTCTGGCCACTCTTTCCCGCCGGGCCACTCTTTCCCGCCGGGACCTTCTTTTCCGCCGGGCCACTCCGGCCCTGCAGGCCCCCCGGGACCATCCGGACCTGCGGGTCCGTCCGGTCCGAGCATCGCTTGGGGCTTTCCCCCGGCAGCCGAAACGGAGCAAGCGACAGTTCGGCGAATTGCCCGACAACTCGACCAGTTGGCCGAAGAGCTCGAAGGGCTCAAGCGATACGACGAGGCCGACAACCTCCGCCGTTATGCCCAAGAGCTGAGAGCGGCCGTTCGTTGACCGCGCAGGCTTTGCGCGGCGGTGTTTCTTGGTGTCGCTCTGGGGGGCTGGCCCTCAAGCCAACTCTCCGGTGATTGCCGGTCATTCCCACCGAGAGAGCCGCTGCAGGACAATCGGGCTGAGGGGGAATTAGACCAGCCGCGAGAACCGCTACAGCCCGACCTTCGCGGATCGCCACCGGTGTTTGCGCCAACTCCGGGCTCGGCTCCTCCCCGTCCCGGGCTGCCTCGATTCAGCTCACAACCGCGCGGCAAATGCCGGAAAACCTGATTCAAAAGCGGGCGGGAGAAGATATGATGGAAAAGCGGCGTTCTTTGACGCCCGCGGCCATGTTTGGCGCCGGTTTCCCAGTCGCGCCGTAGAATGTGGTGATTCGACGATCGAAATCGGGGGTGGAATCGGATCACCGCTCCCCAGCTGGCTTAGGCCCCCAAGAGGACCCGGAATGGTTGCGACCGGAACGAGCGGAAAACAGGGCGGAGACGCCTCTACGAACGCCTTTGTTGCCCTGCTGATCAAAAGCGGCGTCCTCAGCAAGGACCAGGCCCTCGATGCCGAAAACCTTGCTCGGCAACAAAACAGCACGCTCGCTGCGGCGCTGATCAAGCTCGGCTATGCGACCGAAGAAGAGGTGATGCGGGCCCTCGCCAAGACCCACCGCCTCCCCTACGTCGAACTCGACTCCCTGAATATCCCCGAACGGATCATCGAGTTGATGCCCGAGTCGGTCGCCCGGGAAAATGTCGTGCTGCCGCTGGTTCTGGAAGACAGCAGCCTGACGGTCGCCATGAGCAACCCGGCCGACGTCGACACGATGGACAAGCTGCGGTTTATCCTCAATCGCGATATTCGGGTCGCCCTCGCGTCCCGCTCGAAAATCCTCGAGTACATCAACAAAATGTACGGGCAAATCGAAGGTGAATCGGCCGACTCGATTCTCCAGGAATTTACCGACACAGCGATCGACTTCACCGAAACGGAAGACGACTCGGCAGCCGCAGCCGAAGCGAGCGATGAGTCCAGCGCGCCGATCGTGCGGCTGGTGAACCTGATGATTACCGAAGCGGTGCAGTTGCGGGCGTCGGATATCCACGTCGAGCCTTTCGAGGACCGGGTCCGGATTCGCTATCGAATCGACGGGGTGCTGCACGAACGGGATACCCTGCCAAAACGACAGCTGGGTGCGGTGATTTCCCGGATCAAGATTCTTTCGAAGATTGACATCGCCGAGCGGCGGCGGCCCCAAGACGGCCGGATCAAGGTCTCCGTCGGGGAAAAGGAACTCGACCTCCGAGTCAGCATCATCCCGACCAATCACGGCCAATCCTCGGTCATGCGGCTGCTGGATAAGGACAATATCCGGGTCAGCGTCAAACAGCTCGGTTTCGCCGACCAGACCTACCGGACGTTCCAGCAGCTCATTCGCCGCCCCAACGGGATCATCCTCGTGACCGGTCCGACCGGTTCGGGAAAGACGACGACCCTCTACGCGGCTCTCAACCAGATGAACCGGCCCGACCGGAAAATCATCACTGCCGAGGACCCGGTCGAATACTACCTCCCCGGAATCAACCAGGTCGAAGTCCGCCACAACATCGGGCTGGACTTTGCCCGCATCATCCGCTCCATGCTCCGCCAAGCCCCGAACATCATCCTCGTGGGTGAAATGCGAGATGCCGAAACGGTATCGATGGGTATCCAAGCCAGCTTAACTGGACACTTGGTTTTCAGTACTTTACATACAAACGATGCGCCCTCTGCCATTACACGCATGGTCGACATGGGGGTTCCCTCGTATTTGGTTGCCAGCTCGGTGGTGGCGATTTTGGCTCAGCGTCTGGTGCGGACAATCTGCTCCAAATGTAAGGCGAGATACACCCCTCCGGAGAGTGTCATCAAAGAGATGGGGATTTCAGCGGAGGAGCTGGCCAACGCCAACTTCATGAAGGGCAAAGGCTGCAACACTTGCCAGAAGACGGGCTTCAAAGGCCGGATCGGCATCTACGAGTTGCTGATCATCAACAACAAAATCCGGGAGATGATCTTCAAGAACCAGTCGAGCACCGAAATTCGGAAGTACGCGATCCAACACGGGATGGAGACCCTGTTCAAAGACGGCATCCGCAAGGTCCTTAGTGGCGTGACGACCTTCGAGGAGGTCTACCGAATCGCCAAGCGGACTGAGCAGGACGCTCCGTCAGTGTAAGCCCGTCAGCTCCGGGTCATCCGCTCTCCCCCCTAATCAAAGACTCCTTTCACCACTCTTACCGCTGAATTCACATGGCCACCGTTCTGATCGACACACTGCTGGAAGCCTGCGTCAAGCAAGGCGCCAGCGACATCCACATTTCCGTCGGCCAACCACCCGTTTTTCGATTGCATGGCCGTTTGCGAAGGCTGGAAACCAAGGTTCTCGAGCCGGACGACACGGTCGGCCTGATGAAGAGCATCGCTCCCGAGCGTTGCCAGCGTGAG
>JAJTFE010000211.1 GCA_021298375.1 Blastopirellula sp.
GAATAACCAGAAAATCGAGGTAGCTGGTCAAGACCGGGACAAAGTCGCGAAGCGGCTCGCGTTGCTGCCAACCGACATCAGCTCCCAAGTAGAGACTCGCCCCCTGATGCTGATTCATCAAGGCCTCAAAGCTCACCCGCGTGCGCAGTGAGGGCTTCTCGAAGAGCAGCCCTAAAACCTTGCCGGCAAAGATCGGCCGCCGCTGACCATGCTTGAATTCCAGCTTTAATTCGGAGGAAATCGCCAGAATCTGTTCAATCTCTTCGGCGCTCAACTCGCTTAGTTCAATCAGATGCTTCATTTCAGGATATCACCGTTCCAATGCCCTTGGTTGTGTAGACCTCAAGCAACAGCGAATGCCGCGCCCGTCCATCGACGATGTGGACTTTCTTGACGCCGTGGCGAACTGTGTCCAGACAGGCCTCCACTTTGGGAATCATGCCCCCAGATATTTTTCCGGCAGCGATCAGTTCAGCGGCCTTTTCCGCATTCAGCCAGCTGATGAGAGATTCGGGATCTGCCGGATCGGCCAATACGCCGGGGATGTCACTGAGGAAAACCAGTTTCTCGGCATTCAGATCGATTGCCAGCCGTGTTGCCGCCGTGTCCGCGTTGACATTCAGCTTTCGCCCCTGCTCATCCAGGCACATCGAGGGAATAAAGGGGACTTGCCCGGCGTAACAGAGATTGTCGATGACGAGGCGATCAATCGAGGTCACTTCTCCCACATGCCCCAAATCGACTTCGCCGCCATCGTCCCCCTTGAGCGTCAGCCGCTTGCCGAACAAGACCGGGGCGGACTGAAAATTAAGCGTCATCGCCCGTCCGCCGATCTTCTCAAACTGATCGGCCAGATACTGATTGGTTTCTTCCGCGAGGACTTTTTCTACGATCTCCAGGGTGGCATCATCCGTGTAGCGTCTTCCCTGGACGAAGCGAGGTTTAATGCCGGCCTGCTCCATGGCGGCGTTGATTCTGGCTCCCCCTCCGTGAATCACCACTGGCCGCACCCCGACTGTCTCCATGAACAGGATATCCAGCAGAAGGTGCCGCAACGCATCGCCATGGTCGATGATGCTGCCGCCCATTTTGATGACGACAACTTTGTCCCGAAATTGGCGGATCCATCCGAGAGCTTCAATCAGGGTATCGGCTTTTGCTGTCGCGTCGAGCATGGGCTTGCAGTCAATTCAGGAAACAGGAATGTCAGGCTACTCAACTCAAGCCACAAGCCGCAGGCTCGAATAACGGAGGAAGAATTACCGGTGCTTCCCTCCCGCTGACCTGACCCCCCAGGTCCTTTGCGATCAGGCCCGCTTGATCCCTGACCAGACCTTGGCAATCGTGTCGACTGCCTGATCAATTTGTTCCGGCCGATGCGCGGCCGTGATGAAGAATCGCACCCGGGCCTGTTCTTCCGGCACCGCCGGATGGAGGATCGGCTGGGCGTTGACCCCCGATCGATAGAGCCCTTCGGAGAGTGCCAACGCGCGAACCGAACTGCCGGTCAGCACCGGAATGATGGGCGAGTTCTGGCTCGGGCCGGTATCCAATCCGGCCGCCTTGGCAAGGCCGAGAAATCTCGCCGAGTTGGCCTGCAAACGCTGCACCCGCTCGCTGCTGGCCCGCAACGACCGCAAGGCTCCCAGGGCAGCCCCGACGTTCGCGGGCGGAATCCCCGCGGCGAACACGTAGCCGGGTGTGGTGTACCGCAAATAATCGATCAGATTGGCGGAGCCACCCACGAAACCACCGCAGCTGCCAAAGGACTTGCTGAGGGTTCCCATCCAGCACTCAACCTCTCGGCGGGAGACACCGTAAAACTCGCCGATGCCTCGCCCTGTCGCGCCCATAGTGCCGATCGAGTGCGCTTCGTCAACGTACAACCAGCACTTGTGACGCCGCTTGACTTCGACGAACTTCGGCAAGTCCGGATAATCGCCGTCCATGCTGTAGAGCCCTTCGATCGCCACCAGTACGCGGCGGTAATCCCGTCGAATTTCTTTCAGCACGCGGTCCAGTTCCAGCCAATCATTGTGCTCGAATGCCCTTCTCCGGGCGCCCGACAATTCGGCTCCCTGGATGATGCTGTTGTGGGCCAAAGAGTCGTGCAGGATCAAGTCGCCGGGTCCGACCAAGTGGCCAATCACCGACTCATTGGTTGCGTGTCCGCCGGGGAACGTGATGACATCCTCCACTCCCAGGAATTCAGACAACTCGCGTTCCAACTGCTTGTGGATCGTCTTCTCGCCCGATACCAGTCGACTTGCGGAAACGCTCGTGCCGAACTGGTCGATCGCCTGCTTGGCGGAATCCGAAACTTCGCGGGTCCCGGAAAGGCCAAGGTAGTTGTAACTGGAGAACGAGACCAACTCGCGGCCTTCAATTCGGGTAGTGTCGGCAATCACTCCTTCGTGCACCGAAAAGTACGGATTCCGCAATCCCGTGCGGGCAACCTGCTCCTTGGACCGCTGCAACCGGACGAACTCCGGTGTCTTTTCAAAAATGTAATACGACTCTGGCAAAGGACCGTCGCCGGAGGCGCTTTTCGGCGATTCCTCGCCGGGCAGCGTGGTCGACTTCAGTTGGGTGCCCAGGTGCCGCTCGATCGCCTCGGCGACTTCGGTGATCGTTTCAATTTCCTGCAGGACCTCATCCGGGAATCGCCCACCGTAAGCATTCTCCAAGTGCCGGGCTATTTCCATCCGCTCGAGCGAATCCAAGCCCAGATCGAGAACAATATTCGTCTGTGGAGTCAGATTCCGCGCCCGCTCGCGGCCAACGTGGCGGACATACTGCATCACGATCTCGACCGTGCTCCGCTGTCCTGCCGCTGCCGCGGTTGTCGCCTTCGATTGGGAACCCTCGCGGGACCCCGGACCAGCCGCGCCGTCCGCGCGCCAGCTCTTGAGAACCATCAGCTCATTCTGCAGATAAGCCTGACGGCAGGCGTGACGCTGAACCTTGCCGCTGGAGGTTTTGGGAACCGAGTTGGGCCGCACCAGCACAATCGCGTCAGGCGGAATCTCATGCTGCTCTGTCACCGTTCGCCGAACCGTTTCGATCAGCGGATCGAGGTCTGCCTCCGGGCCGCGCTCCACTTCGCAAACGACGATCAGGTGCTCGCGATCCCAATGCTCAACCGCAAAAGCCGCCGCGCCACCGGATCGAAGCCGATCGTGGGCTGACTCAGCCGTGGCCTCGATGTCCTGAGGGTACCGGTTGACGCCCCGGATGATGATCATGTCCTTGAGCCGGCCGGTCACAAACAACTCGCCCCGGTTGATGAAGCCCAAGTCGCCGGAGCGGAGGAAAAACTTGTCAGGGTACATCGCCAAGGTGGCACGGAACGTTCGCTGAGTCTCTTCCCGCTTGTTCCAGTAGCCCTTGCCAACACTCGGGCTGGAGATCCAGATTTCGCCGATCTCACCTTCCGGCAACGGATAGAACTTCTCAGGATGGACAATCACCAGGGTCTCACCCTCGAGCACCCGCCCGCAACCGACCATCCGTTGCGCCCGCGACGAATCCTCTGGAACCTGAACCACCTTGTGTTCGGTCAACTTCTGGCGGTCAAAGGTCCGAATGATCGGTTCCTCACCCTTGATTCCACCGGTCACAATCAAGGATGCCTCTGCCATCCCGTAACAGGGATAATGAGCCGTATGGCGAAACCCATAGGGCTCAAACTTGCGGGAAAAAGCCTCCAGCGTGGAAGCTCGCACCGGTTCGGCGCCGTTGAAGGCCAAATCCCAGCAGCTCAGGTCCAAGCCCTCGCACTGCTCGTGGGTCACTTTTTCCGTGCAGAGCGCGAACGCGAAATTCGGCCCGCCACAGGTCGTAGCGCGAAAACGCGAAATGGTCTCCAACCAACGAACCGGCTTGGTCAAAAAGGCGATGGGCGACATCAGAGTGCTCGCCATTCCGACAAACATCGGGTTGAGAATTCCCCCGATCAGCCCCATGTCGTGATAGAACGGGAGCCAGTTGGCGCCCGAATCCTCGTAATTGACCTGGAATGCCGTGGAAATCATCCGACAATTGGCCACCAGATTCTGCTGGGTCAAGACAACGCCCTTGGGCGAACCGGTCGAACCGGAGGTGTATTGAATCAGCCCGATATCCTGAGGATTGGAGGCTGGCTTGGTCCAGTCGTCCGCCCACTCGTTCCGTACCAGCTCGGTCGCGATCCAGGAAACCCGCCGCAGCGCGGGGGTGTCAGCCAACATCGGCTCCGAACGTCGAATGACCTCATCGTTAGTCAAAATGGCCGCGGCCTGGGCATCTTCAGAAATCGCACTGATCCGGTTCATGTTCCGATTCCGCCGCGGCGGGTAGGCTGGAACAGGCACCACGCCCGCGTAATAACAGCCATACAGGGCCTCGACGAAGTCCAGCCCCGGCGGATACATCATCAAGGCCGACTTGCCCTGTAGACCTCGGGACACCAGGTGCACCGCAATCGCCCGAGCCCGCTGGTCCAACTGGGCATAGGTCGTTTCGAAAATCTTGTCTTCAGTCCAGTCGATGAAACGGTACGCCAGATCGTCAGTCCGCGCGGCGGCCCAATACTGCAGCCGATCCAGAAACGTCGTTTCCGGCGGCGAATAAGGCCCCAGCAACTCGGTGATGGTCAACTGTGGCTGTTCTGTTTTGATTTCGTTTGGGGAAAGCATCCCTTGGCAGGCTCCCTGTTCCTGTACACTGTCGAACCACGATGAAGCAAGCTGTTTGCAAGCCACCGGATGACTTCGCAATCGATTTCCCGGTGCCGGGTTAGCTCCCAGTTCACGTTTTCCGATTCGGCTCAACAGCCTCCTCGCTGGTTCCACCTCAATCCCTACGATCGGCAATCCCTGCGATCGGCAATCCCTGCGATCGGCCAGTCGGACGATCAGCCATTTCGGCTATCGGCCAATTCTGCTGTCGGCTGTCCCTGCCATCGGCCCACTTTGGTGAGCGGTCAAGCCTCTCCCGGGCTCTGCAGGGTAGAACTCCGAGACCGAACTTCCAGGTGTCTTAATAACCCAAGCCAGCAGGACCAAATCACAAAGCCCGATTGACCGCCGAGCGGTTTCAGGTCAAGTTCGCGATTATAACAGTTTCGCCCTTTCAGTTTCAGCCCATTTAACCCGCCTTCCCAGCCATTCGTCCCCGGCAAAAGCGTTCAAATCGTCCGCCCGCCGTAAGTTTCCGGCCGCTCGACTCCCCCCTGACTCCCCCCTGACTCTCTCGCTCTGCCCCCGCTTCCCGACCGTCCCGGCAAAATCATCCGGAACCTAGCCCCGCATCCCCTCGAGAAACCATGGAAACATACAAGCTGGTCATGCCCGAGAGGAATGGACAAAGTCGAATTCCGGCATGGCGTTAAACAGGGGACCATTCTGCGTTTTGAAGTCGTCAAGTCGCGACTGGGGACGACTTCGGTCAGTTACCTGGTCAATGTTTACCGCGACCCCGACAACAACCCCGAGAACTCCATTTTCACGACGACAGTCACAATGGTGAATGTCGATGACTTCGGCAACAAAGCTCCGATTTAGCTCAAACCGAGCTCCCCTCCGTTTACCCTTTGGCCCCGCCCACGCTGCTCCTCACCCTCCATGCTGATTGCGTCCGCAGACTTTGCCGCGATTAAACTCGCCAGCCGCATCCTCGCTTCGGGCGGACTGGTTGCGATTCCGACTGAAACGGTCTACGGGCTCGCCGCATCTTTGTCCCAGCCAGCGGCACTGCAGCGGATTTATCAAGTCAAAGGGAGACCGAGCTCGCACCCGCTCATCGTGCATGTGGCCGAACTCAGCCAAGCCCTGCCCTTGGTCCAATCGTTTCCTGAAGCCGCTAAAAAATTGGCTGACGCTTTCTGGCCTGGTCCTTTGACCCTGGTGCTGCCGCGTTCCCATTCGGTTCCAGATTGCATTACCGCCGGTCACAGCACCGTCGGCATTCGAATTCCCCAGCATCCAGTCGCGCTGCAATTACTCCGCGAACTGGGGTCTCCGATCGCGGCCCCTTCTGCCAATCGGTTCACTCAAGTCAGCCCGACGCGGGCCGCCCACGTGGCCGTCGACATTGGCCACGATTTGGAGCTGATCCTCGATGGGGGGCCTTGCGAGGTGGGGGTCGAATCAACCGTGCTCGACCTCTCCGGTCCGAAACCGATGCTGCTTCGCCCGGGTGGCATCAGCCGCGAGGCCCTCGAATTTGTCCTCGAGGCAACAGTTGCCGAGCCGGTCAGGGGAATTGCAAAGGCACCGAGCCCGGGGCAACACCATCTGCACTATTCCCCGCGGGCCGAAGTACGAATCGCAACCGCTGCCGAAATCTGGTCATCCGCAGCCTCACTAGCTCGCGCGGGCCGCCGCATCCGCGTTTTCACCGCTCAAAAACCGCCCCCCGACTGGCTGGCTCCCGCAACTTGCGACGCCTGGATTTGGCCGGCCGACCAGCAGGCGATCGCCCGGGATTTGTATGCCCGCTTCCGCCAAGCTGATACCGACCAGGTCGAAGTGCTGATCGTCGAACTCCCCGAACCAACCGGACTCGGGTTGGCCTTGGCCGACCGCCTCCGCCGCGCCGCAGGACAAGGCTGACTTGGTCCCGCTTGTTCCGCCCGAGAACCGCGTCCCTCGCGTCTCAACCAAATAACTCCGAGACCACTCCTCCCTTGGAAAGTTCGGGGTTGCCAAACGCCTCAAGTTGATGCCCAAGGCCATGCGCGAGAGAAATCCAGAGGCGATTGTGAGGCAAGTGGTCAAACTTCAGAGACCGCCCCATTTTGAATCCAGCCCCCTCTCCGATCATCACAAAGGGAATGTCATTGAGCGTGTGGGAATTCCCCTTTCCCAATTCGTTGGTCCAGATGATCGTCGTGTTGTCCAAGAGCATCCCTGAGCCATCCGGCTCGGGAGTCTCGGCCAAGCGTTGAGCCAATCGCGCGAATTGCTCAGCGTACCAGCGATTGATACGGACCAGTTTCTGCTGCGACTCAACTTTGTCATCCGGGTCATGCGAAAGCTCGTGATGCCCTTCTTCGATTCCGAGGAATTTGAATCGGATGTTGCCCACCGAGCGATCGTACTGCAAAGTCGCCAAGCGACACTGGTCCGTTGCCAGCGCGGAGACCAACAGGTCTTGCTGCACCGCACTGAGTTGGGGATACTTCTCGGCCTCCAGCGGCACGTCGCAGTCGATTGCAGGCGGGGTCAACGCTTCGCTCTTCAACTCGTGCTCAAGCCGAAGTTCCGTTTCGCGAATCGCCTCGAGATGGGCGGCAAGCTGCTGTCGATCGGCCTGCGAGAGTTGCGGCTCGAGGCGTCGGATTTCGCCGCTGACCAAATCGAGCACACTGCCCACGGCCTCCAGTTGTCGCCGGTCGCCGTACAATTTCCGGAATAGCTGACGAGGATCGCTGATCGGGGTCAGCGGCTGATTTGGCCCGGCATACACCCAGCGACTCCAGACATCCGCTCCGCCAGTGACCAGCACGCCGCACTCAAGCGAGCCAAATCGCGTCGCGTTTGCCGGGTCGGCTTGCCAGTAGCGACGAAGTTCCTGATCGATGGAGTGCCCCTGGGGCCAACCAGCGGGTGTGTTGCCGCCTCCCTGAATATTGCCTGGAAACAACTCAATGGCCGTCAACAGGCAACTCATTCCCCGCATGTGATCATCGCCATCGCCGCGAATTCGGTTATCGACTCCCTTCAGCACCAGCAAACGCTCACGAAACGGCTCCAGCGGTTGCAGAATCTCAGGCAATTGAAAATCCGGTCCCGAATTCTCTGGCCAAAATGCTGACTGAATCACGCCGTTGGGGCTGAACATCCAGATAATCCGTTGCCTCCTGCGGCGGGTCTCGCCCCGCGTCAGACTGGGTAACCATCCGACCAGCGCGGCGGCCGCGGCGGAAACTCCCCCCAACTGCATCCACTCGCGCCGATTCCAACTGTCGAGGGTAATTCTCTTGCTCATGACCTATTCCCCTCCCTCGCTGGTTTCCTTCGGCTCAGCACCCGATTCGATTGCGGTGCGCAGGGCGATCGACACGATCAGTTTTCGCATGTTGAACTCGCTGGCGATGAATTCGTCCGTCAGCTGATCCAGCAACTCCATGGAATATCCCTCGGGTGGCTGCTGGACCGCATGCTGAAAGACCGCTCGCACAAAATGCCGGTGGGTCTCACGCTGGCTCACCAAGTACTCCGCCAACTCCCGCGCGCCATTGAGCTGAACTTGCTCCCGCCCCGGCAGGGCGACAATGACTTGAGCATCGATCGGGCGGCCTCGATCCAAGTCCCGCCGCCGCCCGATCGCATCGTATTTCTCCAGCGCGAAGCCGAAGGGATTGATGGTCTGGTGACATCCCATGCAGTTGTCAGGACGCGTCTGCAATTCAACTCGCTCGCGCGTCGTCAACTCTCCAGTCGAGTCCTCCGCCAGGGGCTCGACCGCTACCGGCGGCGGTTTCAAAGCCAAGCCCAGAATCTTCCGGGTGCTAAACACCCCGCGGTGAATGGGCGAAGTGGAACGGAAATACGCCAACTGGCTCAACATCAGCGGATGCGTCAGGAGCCCCGCCCGATCGTCGCCGTCCAGAATAAATTTCTGAAACTCATCCGGCGTGGGAACGTCGGAGCGACTGGCTTCGCCCTCCCCTGGCCCGACCAATGAGGGCGCATAGACGGCCTTCATTCGCTCATTCATCCAGAGTTCGTTTGCCAGCAGCAGCCTGCGAAAATCAGCTTCAGGACTCGCCCAGACATCTTCGACGAAACGCCAGACCGACTCTTGCAAATCATCCAGCAAGACCTCATCAAACTCGGCAAACGCCTCCTTGTCCTTGCTGATATCAGCTGCTTCTTCCAAGCCGAGCCAATCCGCGAAAAAACGTTGCCATTTGGCCCGACCAGCAGGGGACTCCAGCAGCCCTTCAGCTAACCGGACCTGCTGCTCCTGCCTGCCCGTGGCTCCGCTTTTCCGGGAACTCCCAGCCCTTTCGA
>JAJTFE010000212.1 GCA_021298375.1 Blastopirellula sp.
GTGGAGGCGGCGGCGGGGGAGGTGGAGGTGGGGGCGGAGCCGCTTTGACCTGCAGCGAGGGGACCCGCTCGGTCAGCAACGTCGTCTCGCTGATGATCTGGACATCGCGGCTGAAGAAAGACCAGCCCCAGCGGTTAGCCGACGCGGGAATCGTGACCCGGACCGTGATTCGACCCGTCGTCTCGAGGATCGGATTCGGCGTGACCACGACAGTGGCACCGCGGATATTCATCGCGTTCAGCAAGTTTGTCGCTAACTGGTTCGCTTCGGTCACATTGGCGCCCGGGACAATCACCCGGCGGGCCGACTCGTAGGAAACATTTTCCGCAAGCTGACGCAGCGTGCTGACGCGATAAAACTCGATGCCGCCAAAGATGATCAGGAAGAAGACGGGAGCGACCAGCGCAAACTCGACGGCGCTGACGCCGCGTCGGTTTGAGCTCAGCCTCTTCCGCAACCTTCCGGATCGCGGCTGTCTGGGGCGTGGTGAAAATGGACTCATGCAACTCGGCTCTGGAAAGTGGGGACTGGATGACCTAAGGAGGGCCTGGATTATTCAGTGATGATGGTCGGAATCGACCGGGCGATCGTCTCAAAAGCACTCTGCAAGGCAGCGCCTGTGGGAGCGTGAAAATGCATTCCGTTACCAGCGGCAGCAATACTTTTCATCGTGGCTTGGTCGGCTTCGGCCGAGAAGGTCACCGTGTAGATGATGACGCCTTGACCACCGAGGGTAGTGGCCGATGGAACAGGGTTCACACCGGCAGTTCGAATTCCATCGGTCATCAAGACCATGATTTTGGAAGCAAATGCTCGGCCGGAGTTCAAGATGGTTGTGCCCTTGGCGATCCCATCTGAAATGTTCGTGGCGCCGACCGGGTAGTTTTTGGTGTACTTGTCGATCCCTGCGCGGATGGTCGAGTAAGTGGGACTGACCGAACGGTCCATCGTCGCCGTATCACCGTACGTCACCAAACCGACGCTCTCGGCTACGAATGATTGATCGAGATAATTCAAAAAGGCATCCGACGCATTGACCAGGTCCAGCCATCGGGATTTGGGCGGAGCAGCCATGCCGAAAACCCAGCCCGGAGGAGCCGCCTTAGGATAGGCAATCGCAACTGCCTTTTCATCGGCCGCGTAAGCCATGCTGCCGGACCGGTCCAGCACCAGCACGATGTCAACCTCGACTTGTGTCGAGACAGCCGTCCGGTTGTACGCGAAGTTTTGCATTCCATCGATGCCGCTAAACAGATGCTGGAAGTTGTCTTGATTGACACTTACCCGCATGGCGTTCGGTTTGATCGCCGGGTTTTTTGGATCGGTTGGAGTGAAGCTGAATCGGGTTGTGGTAAATGCCCGGGTTGAGGAACCGAGCACAAAACTTGAGTCCGGCAAGGGCAGGGTCTGGGTCCCGATCGGATTGCGAGTGGCGACGTTCCGGGCGGCGGTTCTGGCTGCATCCAGACTTCCCGTCAACGTAAAGGTGCGACCGGCAGCCCGAACCGAGGCATCCGCAGCGACCTGCGCCTGGGTTCGCACCAACTCCATGTGGGCGAAGTTAATCGAGAAGGCTGCCAATACGATCAGCACTGGCAAGAGCAGACAAACGAGGGGCACAATCGCACCACGACGCGGTCGGTGGCTGGTGCGGGTCGGGCGTGGTCCGGTGGGAAAGCGGAGCATGGGTCAAAACTCCTTCATCATGGTGCAGGTACCGACAAGCGTACGGCCTGTAAAAAACCGTGGCGTTACAATTGAATTTCCGGTGGCGGGAATGCTGACTCTCACCTCGATGAGCGTCTGAACCGGAGCAGTGGTGAACGTGGCGGGAGTAATGGTGATGGTGGCACCTTGCACCCGGCGATTCGTCAGAATCGTGTTGATGGCCGCATCGACCTGGGGCCGAGTGATTCTCGGAATCAGGGCGACGCGACACCCTTCATAGGCGGCGATGTAAAGCGTCTGCTGACGATAGATCATCGAGCAGGTTTCTAGCGTCCCCAACAGGAAGACCATCAGCACTGGCAACACCAGTGCGAGTTCCACCACTGCGGTCGCGGCGCGATTGGATCCCTGTCGATTGCCCAGCCAACGGCGTCGATTTGCCAACCGCGAGCGGCGGGGTTGCTGAGGGTTGGAGTCGAAGTCAGTCATTTTTTGGCTCAAAACCGAAAACAGTTCGGCAACCGGAAACACTCCCGGTCTGGCATGGTGAGTTTCAAACCCTACCTTTCAAATCAGCCAGATGCTTGAGGAAATCTTTAAGGTTTCGTCCCAATTACCCCCTCTGCGAAAGGTTTGCCGGTGGCGCGGATTGCAACGCTTGGGGAGCGGCAAGCGGAATCCAACCTGCTCTTTTCATCCGCTGACAAACGAAATGGTGCCGTTCTTTTCGGAAAAACCGGCACCGTGATGGCCGAGCCGGCCACCAACATGGCCGACCGGCCGGCCGATTGATAAAATGCCGGCGTCTGAATTCAACCCAAAACTCCTCGAGGGATGAAAGTCGCCATGAAGTTGAGCTTGATAATGCTGCTGGGATCTTTGCTGTTTGCTGGGCCGCTGAGTGGTGGCGATGACTGGACCCAATGGCGGGGGAAGGACCGCGCGGACATTTCCACGGAAACAGGACTGCTTCAGGAATGGCCCGAAGGTGGCCCCAAAGTTCTCTGGACAAACAAGGAAGGCGGACTGGGTTACGCTGGCTTCGCCGTCGTCGGCGACCGCCTCTACACCATGGGCTTGGAGGGGAGCGAAGAATTCGCCCTCTGTCTCGACGCCAATACCGGCGCCCAAATTTGGAAAACCTCAATCGGCAGCCAATTTGAAAACGGCTGGGGCGATGGACCTCGCTCCACCCCGACGGTCGATGGCGAGCACATCTACTGCATGCCAGCCCAAGGCGCGCTGACCTGCCTGACGCTCGACGGGAAGATCAAATGGACCCGCAAAATGGATGAATTCGGCGGCAAGGTCCCGTTCTGGGGCTACTCCGAATCGCCGCTGGTCGAAGGCGACCTCGTCTGCTGCACACCTGGTGGCGACCAAGGCGCGATCGTCGGCTTGAACAAGGCGACTGGCGAGTTGGTCTGGCAAACCAAGGACCTCACCCCCCAAGCACACTACTCCTCATTGATCGCGGCGGAGATTAACGGCCAGCGACAACTCGTCCAGCAACTGCTTGATTCGATTGTCGGCATTGATCCGAAAACGGGCGAAGTCCTTTGGAAGCAGGACTGGAGCGGGGCCACGGCCGTGATTCCGACTCCGGTCAGCTTGGGTAACAACCGAATTTACATCACCACCGGCTACGGCGTCGGTTGTACCGCCCTGGAAATCGAGCCCGGCAACAAGGTTAAGGAACTCTGGAAGAACCGGGTGATGAAGAACCATCATGGAGGCGTGATCTTCCTGAATGGCTACCTCTATGGCTACTCGGATGGCCCCTGCTTCACCTGTCAGGACCCGGCGACGGGCGAATCGCTCTGGACTGAAAAGAAGATCAAAAAAGGCGCCGTGTCCTACGCCGACGGTCGGTTCTACTTCCTCCAGGAAGGGGACGGCAAGGTGCTGCTCTTCGCCGCGAACGAGAAGGAATGGACCCCCAAGGGGAGCTTTGTGTTCGAGCCCCAGTCCGAGAAGCGGAACCCCCGCGGCGCCATCTGGGTCCATCCGGTAATCGCCAATGGCAAGCTCTTTCTCCGCGACCAGGAAATTATCAACTGCTACGACATCAAGGCAAAGTAGCCGCTGCCGAGGCAGCCGAGCGCCTGCTGGTGAATCGGGTTCGCGGCCTTCCTTGAGCGCTCGCTCCTGACCAAACCTTAACTTGTGCCCCTCACAACCTGTGCCCAGTACCGGGCACAGGTTTTTTGTTTGGTCCGGTTGCCGAGCTCAACCCTTACCGGAGCAAGGGAAACGCTTGCCCCAACTTGAGCCACCAACCGTATCCGGCAATCTCCTCACGTTTCGGTTCCTGACGCGTTTTTCCCGGTGAGCTAAACTCAAGCAGTAACCAGGTCACCCACCGTTCGTATCGAGTAAGTATGCATTCATCAGACCAACCGCTGCAGCGCCTGCGCGAACAGATTAACGAGGTCGATTCCGAACTGATTCGGCTGATTAACCGGCGGGCGGAACTCGCGGTCGCAGTTGGTCAATTGAAGCGGGCCGCGGGAATACCGATCTATTCACCGCATCGCGAAGCGGACGTGCTGCGGCGAATCACGGGCCAGAACACCGGACCCATCAGCAACAAGTCGCTGGAGGCCATCTATCGGGAGATCATGAGCGGCAGTTTCGCTCTGGAATCGCCCCAGCGCATTGGCTACCTCGGTCCGATCGGCACCTACAGCCACCTCGCCGCCAGCCGTCATTTTGGTTCCAGTGTTGACTACGAAAACCTGCATACGATTGAAGGAGTCTTCGAGGAAGTCGCGCGACAACATGTGGATTATGGGCTGGTGCCGATTGAAAACAGCCTTGGCGGCGGGATTGCTGATACGCTCGATGCGTTCCTCAAGTTTCACCAGCAAGTCAAGATCTACGGCGAAGTTCAGCTGGCGGTGCATTTCAGCCTGCTGGCCGACTGCCCTCCGCACGACGTGCGGCGAATTTATTCCCGGGGCGAAGCCTTTGCCCAATGTCGAAATTGGTTGGCCACCCAATATCCGCTGGTCGAGCGCGTGCCAGTGGAAAGCACCGCCGCGGCCGTACGGCAGGTTCGGGCCGATCTCGATGCCGCGCCGGCTTGCGGCAGTGCGGCGATTGGCAGCAGCTTGGCCGGCGAGATTTACGGTGTGCCTTGCCTGTTCGAGAAAATCGAAGACCATGTCGGCAATGTGACGCGCTTCCTGATCCTGTCGCAAAGTGAAACCGAGCCGAGTGGCAAGGACAAGAGTTCCCTGATGTTTACCACCGATGACCGGCCCGGTGCGCTGGTCGATGTGCTGAACGTCTTCAAGTCCGCCGGGATTAATCTGACCCACATCGACAAGCGGCCCAATCGCGAATCGAATTGGGACTATACGTTTTTCGTCGACGCGCTCGGGCACCGCCGGGAACCGGCCATGGCCGAGGCAATTGAGTCCGCGGGGCAATTCTGCAAGCGGTTGGTGGTGCTCGGCAGCTATCCGGCCAGTCAGCGGGTGCTGTAAGCCCGCCTCCAAGGCTACCCAACAGACTTCATAGAGCAGTTGTCCCCAACTGCGGAGAACCTGAAAATACGCGCGGCCCCAAAAGACCGGGAGATGTTCACCGGCACCGCCGGATCTCATCCAGCCGCCGACGATTGAGGACAAT
>JAJTFE010000213.1 GCA_021298375.1 Blastopirellula sp.
CGCTTCAGCTTCAGGCCTCTCACTTCGGGCGCCGACGCGGCAAGCTGGACGATCGTCGGCCAGCTCTGATCACTTGAGCCATCGTCGACGAAAATTGCTTCCCAAGTCCACGCTTCTGCCAGGGCAACTGCCCGCAATTCATCGTATAACCGCGGCAAGCTTGGAGCCTCATTGCGCAGCGGGATGACAATCGAAACGGCGGGCATGACGACTAATTACGGTTGAGGAGCAATCGGGCGAAGAGGTTGCGGCCGAGGGCAAAGGGCAAGACCAGCCCCGTCGCGTTCACCCGGCAGCGGAGAGCCGAGGTGCTTCGGTCATTCCGGTTCCGAGTGTACACCAATTCACCGGCCGCTGCGCGCACCGGAGTCGTTGCGGAGGAAGCGGGGTGAAATCAGGCCTCGACCGAAGGGGTAGCACGCGCCCGCGAAAGGCCATGGCACAAACCTGACAACAGTAGCTCCACCGCGACGCACACCAATCGCATCAGGATCGCCGCGATGAGCGCTCCGGCCGTGGTGAGCGTTCCGCTGAGCAGCGGGAGCATCACCAGCTCGCGCACCCCCAATCCTCCGGGGAGCATTGAAAGAAAGCCGCCAACGGTGGCGAGGCAAATCGTCGTTAATGCCAGGCCGTACAGCTCCCAGCCCAGCGGTTCTGCCGAGACCGCGCCCAAAATCGCGAACATTGCGGCTCCGTACCAAACCCAGCCAATCAGCGACCAAGACCAGGCTCGGCCGTAAGTGAGCCAGTCAAGTTTGACGGATTGAGGATCCCAATTCGAGATCCGTTTGAATTTGGCCAAGGTTTGGATGGCCCGGGAAAAGACTGGTGGAAGCGTCAGCAGCCCAAAGCAGAGCATCACGGCGAGTGCCCCCCAGAAAAGTTCCGGTGAGATGCCGGGCCGAAAGAGCAAGCCGACGCAGCCAAGTTGGGCTCCCACGAGCACCCACATCAAGGTCTCGACAAACGTGCTGGCGATGATCGGACCGAGCCAGACTCGCGACGGAGTGGCGGGAGTAGAGTCTGCCTTGACCATCGAACTGCAGAGCAGTCCACAGCGGACGACGAGGACCATTGCTTTGCCCGGAACGTATTTGGCCAATTGGCTCGCGGCAAAGGCATGGGCTGCAGTTAAATACGGCACGGTCACTGACATCGAACCCAATACGAGCTGCCACATCCGTGCGCCACAAGCCAGTGCCACGCCGTAGGCTATGCCAGCGAAGAGCAGCTCCAGCCAGCCGAGCTTGGACCATTCAAACGGGGTGTCGCTCAATTCCCTCGCAGCCTTCCAGATTGTCCAGGCAAAAGCGGCCAGGACGATGGCGACAATTCCCCAGCGAACCAGACGCATCCCGGGGCGGCGGCCGGTTGCCGGTGGACGGTCGGGCTGCGGGCTGGAATTCATGCGAAAAATGGCGAAGCAGGTCGATGGAGAAGGCAATCGCGGCAAGCCACCGGTGGGACTCGGCAGGGGCTCAACTCTAGCAACCTCTCGCGGGGGCCTCCAGTTCAGACCGGCTGGTCTTGGGGGCTTTTCCGGCAGATCGCTCTTTACCCAGAACTCCAAAAATCGTTAGCATGCCAGATATTCGCCAGCTTTCGGGCTGTTCTGGTCGACTCGGCCGGTTTGAAAGCGGCTTTTTCGGATCGATATCCGGCGAAGCGGGGCGGGATTTTGCGAACGTGGAGTGAACATGCTTCGAACCATCGCTCTCCTGGTCGTGGCGCTGCTGGTCCAACCCCTTGCGGCTCAACAGGATGCTGTCAATCCCTTCAAAATCGTGCTGGGAAACAGCACGATTGCCGCTCTCAAAAGCAATCCCAAAGGTTTGGTTTGGCCGTTCGAAACGCTGGGGCCGAATCCTCACGACGGCGTCACCGTCTATTACGATCCCTCGGAGGCTCTGGTGACCAACTGGAAGGCCAACGATGGCACGATGCAGAACCTGTTTTCGCTCGATGTGAGCGACGACATTCTCAAGCAAATTGAAAACGATTACGGCTTGCCGGCTTTGATCAGTCCCAGTGACCGAGAGCGCATTCGCGGTGTGTTGCTGCGGTATGTGCCCCCGGCAGGCGGCGCGTTGCCGCCAAGTCCGGCGGTCGGCCCGATCGGTTTGGGCAATTCCAGTTCGACCACGCCGCCGCCCCTCGCCACCGGCATGGTCAACTCGGCCACCGGCATGGGCAACTCGGTTTTGGATGGCAACCGGGTGACAAGCAACCTGAACGGCGGCAGTCAGCCGTTTCGGCCCCTAGGCTCCAGTGGCGGAACGGGCCTGAATGGAATTGCTGCCGGAAGCAATGAATTTTATCAGACGAGACCGACTCAACTGCAGCCTCAGGCGAGCGACTTTAGCGGCATGCGCCCGTCATTCGGCGGCATGAGCTCGACGGGCAGTTCAGCTGGCAATCCGGCTGGTCAGGTAGCAGGAGTTTCCCCGCCACCGCTGAGTCAGCCGCTGAACGGACAGGCCTTTAACAACCAGGCGTTGAATAATCAGGCGTTGAATAATCAGGCGTTGAATAATCAGGCGTTGAATAATCAGGCGTTGAATAATCAGGCGACGGGCGATCGGTTTGCCTCCAATCAGTCCCTGCTGCCACCGCCGGTTTACAATCCGAATGCGAGCCCTGCGGGAGTGGCCCAGAATTGGCAAGCCATGTCTCCGCAGGAACCGGTGATCCCGAATCGTCGGCCGGGCTATACCCAGTTTCCGCAGGTAAGTTACAACCACTTCCCGGACAATCAGGCGGCCGGCGTTGGTGGAGTGGCTCAGTCTCAGGCGGGTGGCTTTCAGGCACCGCCTGGCAGCGGCGTTGGGGCGGGCGGTGGATTCGCAGCTGGTGGCCCTCTGGATGCTGGGATAGCTCCAGCCACTTGGCAAACCGAGCGTCAAGCTTTGGTCACCGATCTGGCTGAGTCGAAACAGCGGTCGGTTTTTCTGTTGTTCATGCTGTTTTTGTTGACTGGTCTGTGTCTTTATCTCTCTTGGCTCGCCCGCGGTTTTTATTTCCGCTATGCCGAGTTGGCTGATGAGCTGCGGGAGACTTTTTCGGCGACAACTTAAGGCCCGGGGGCAAGGCGGTTGCGGCCTGGCAAAGCGGCCGGCTGGGTTGTTTTCGGGGTAATGGCCAGATTTAAATTTACGAAAATCGGTATTTACTTGAATCCTGAGCCTCGGCAGAATACCGGGCCCAAGCTTCAAGTTGTGTTTCAAAGCCAGAGGAAGGGAGTTCCTTTGGTTTTGGGATCGGCTGCCGGGTTGTAGCGCGGAAAGTTGCTGCTTGCCCGGTGGAAGTTGAGAAACTAATGAGATTAAGCGAATCAAGGCAAGGAGTGCTGAGATGACCCTGTGGCAAAGGAATGCCTCTGTTGAGTGGAGCGTTGGCTCCTCTCGTTCTCGTGTTCGCGCAGTTTTCGTCCGCGGCATCATCGCGACGGTGCTCTCTGCGTGGTGTGCTCTCTTTGCCGCCACGGCCTCAGCCCAAACTTCTGTGGCCCTGCTCGATCTGGCAGTGGTCTTCGAGAGCCACCCCGTTTTCAAGGCGCGCTTGGCCCAGCTCAAGCAGGATGCCGATGGGCTGCAGGCTTCTGTGTTGCAGCAGCGTCAGGCTTTGGTGAAAGAGCAGGAAAATCTTCGTTTGCTCTATCAACCCGGCTCCAAGGAGTTCAAGGAGAAGGAAAAGGAGTTGGCGGTCAAAGCCACGCAGTTGGAGGTTGATTCCAACGACCGCATGCGCGAGTTGATGACGCAGGAAGCGCAGTTGCACTACTCTGTCTACACGGAAGTCAACAAGCTCGTAGACGAGTACTGCACGCAGTTTGAGATTCGCCTGGTCTTGCGATTCAACAGTGCGGCCGTCCAGCCAGACAAGCCGGAGAGCGTGATGCAGCAGGTTAACAGCGCGGTGGTCTACTACAACCCGGCGAGGGATATTACTCCCGCGATTGTCCAGCGGGTCTCGCAGGTGCGCGGAGCGACGGCCAATCCCGTGGGCCAGCCGCGGTAAGTTTTTGGCTCAAGCGGGCCCAGGCGTGCTGATGTGCGAATCAAGCGGTGCAGTGGAAAAGGATTTCCCTTGGTAGTTGAACGACAGCAAAACACGATCGCCCGGCCAGCCAAAGTCTCCGGGTTTGGTTACTGGAGCGGGCTGGATGTTTCCGTAGAGTTTCGGCCGGCACCTGCCGGGCACGGAATTGTCTTTGTGCGGCGGGACTTGCCAGGCATGCCCACGATCCCGGCGAAAATTGAATATCGGGTGGACGGCCCTCGTCGCACGACTCTGACTTGCCGCAGTGCTTCTGTCGAGATGGTGGAGCATCTGCTTGCCGCTCTGGCTGGAATGCAGATCGACAATTGTCAGGTCTGGGTAGACCGGGCGGAGAT
Organism: Blastopirellula sp.; assembly: GCA_021298375.1. Classification (GTDB taxonomy): domain Bacteria; phylum Planctomycetota; class Planctomycetia; order Pirellulales; family Pirellulaceae; genus BJ22. The sequence goes on from JAJTFE010000213.1 coordinate 4,398, forward strand.
GCCGGGCTTTGATGGTTCGGCCCGGCCATTTGTCGATGCCCTGAACACGGCGGGGGTGCAGACGCTGCCCGCCCGGCGGCAAAGCCTTGTTGTTTCGGGCACCGTTAAGGTAGGTGATGAAAATTCCTGGATCTCGATCTCGCCGACTACTCGCGGGAAGTGCGAGATCCATTATGAACTTGATTATCCGAATGATCCTGCGATCGGGCACCAGACGCACTCAACAGTGTTGGGCGAGCATGACTTCGCCAACGGGGTTGCACCGGCGCGGACATTCATTACTCAGCAGGAAGCCGAAGCGCTGCGTCAGCAGGGGTTGGGCCGCCGGGTAAGTTACAGCGACTTGCTGGTGTTTGATCAGCAGGGCGCGATTCAGAACAAGCTTCACTTCGAGAATGAGTGCGCACGGCACAAATTGCTCGACGTGATTGGCGATGTTTCGCTTGTGGGTTGTGACCTGGTGGGCCGAATCGAGGCCTACCGCAGTGGTCACCGCCTGAATGCGGAATTGGTTCGTCAGTTGTTGAACTTGTACCCCCAGAGTGTTCGGACTTCCAAGGCAGCTTGAGTGAAAAGGCCTCACCGTGGACATCATTCCTTTCAATCAGTCGGTTAGTAACGCGCAGCAAATGGACAATCTTCCGCCCGTAATCTCCAAGCTGGCGGATGTTGATCCGCGTGCCGAGATCGGTGGTGGCGTGGTGATCGGCCCCTTCTGTGTGGTTGGTCCCAATGTTCGGATCGGCGCCGGGACGAGATTGCTCAATAACGTTTCCGTGCTCGGGCATGTGACGATGGGTCGCGAGTGCGTGGTGCATCCAGGCGCCGTCGTTGGAGGCGAGCCCCAGGATATTTCCTACAAAGGCAGCCCTACTCAAGTGATTCTCGGGGACCGCAATGTGATTC
>JAJTFE010000214.1:0-12892 GCA_021298375.1 Blastopirellula sp.
TTGGCTGCAATTGGCGAGTCGCAACCAGACCAAACCGGGCCGGGATCAATCGCGAGAGCACCTCGTGCTGCACGCCGACTCGGAGTGGACTGCCGCTCACTGGGATTCGCCGCCGGAACAAGTCGCCGGAATGATGCTGGCTGAGTTCCAGCGCGTACTCGGGCGCGCGTTGGCGGTTCCTGAGCGAATGGTCGCTCACCGCGTGAAGTTCGCCAGCCCCCTTTTGGCCGAGGGAGCGTCGCCGCTGCCCGGACGCTGCCTCACCGCCGCGGGAGACCAATTGATTGCGGGCGGGGACTGGAGTAGCGGGTCCGGGGTCGAAGCTGCTTTTCTGGCGGGTGCGGCGCTTGCCGGCCGGGTGCTGAATCGACTGGAACCAGTCCCTGAAAAAGCCTCCGTTCCCCGGCAAACGCGGCTGTTTTGAACTTGGCCAGAGCGGCAGACCGGCGTTATCTTGCGTCGAATTAATCGGTTGAATCGCCATGAAGTCTCGTGAAAAAGTCATTTTGGTCCATGGTCTCTGCGGCAGCCGGCTCGATATGTGGCCGCTGGCACGGCATCTCCGTCGGCGCGGGTACGACGTCACGAACTGGGGTTACCTCAGCCTATTGGGTCGAATTGAACAGTACGCTGAGGAGTTGAGCGAAGTCCTGCTGAAGGCAGAAGCGGAGTCGGCTGGGCAGCGTTTCCACCTCGTGACCCACAGTCTGGGTGGCATCATTGCCAGAACGGTGCTGATGCAGCACAAGCTGCCGCAATTGGGCCGGATGGTCATGCTGGCCCCGCCGAATCAGGGCTCATTCGTGGCACGTCATTTGGCGCCTTATTTGAATTGGCTGGCGCCGACGCTGGAGCAACTTTCGGATGCCCCGCACAGCTACGTCAATCGGCTCGGCAATCCTCTTGCCGAACAGCCCTTTGAGCTGGGGATTATCGAGGCGACACGCGACCGAGTGATTGCTCCTGGGAAGGTCATCCTCGATGGTTACCGGGACATCGCGCAGGTGAATGGACATCACGGGATCCTTTCCTGGTACCCGCAGACGCTGGAACTGGTGTGCAGTTTTCTGGAGCAAGGGCGGTTTCAAACCTCCGCCGCCCAAGTCGACTCGCCCACGAAACTCGCCAATCCGCTCTCTTCCTGAGCGGCCTCCGCAATCCCCTGGTAGTTTTACCGTTCCGGCTTCTTTGAGCAACTCTTCCTGAACGGAACGGCGGACCTCTCAATAAAGAAGAGATCAAAAAAGAGGTGGTCAAAGTTGCCTTCGACCACCTCTTCGTTATTTGACAGACCAGAATGGCTTCCCTCGCGGGAAAGTCAGTTTTCTGGGCTTAGTTGCATCCGCATCCAGCGTTAGCACCTGCACCCGCATCGCAGCCGGCATCGCAGCCGTTGCCGCAACCGGCGTCACCGCAGCAGCCACCGAAGCCGCCACCGAAACCACCGCAGCAGGAGAACAGGCCGCGAACTCGGGACAGCAGGCCGCGAACGCGACCGGCAACTCGAGCGCCGATGCCCGGGCGACCGCAGCAAGGGTCACCACAGACGTTGCCGCAAGGGTCGCAGTCGCCGCAGCAAGGAGCGCAGCAGACGGTTACCGGAACTTGCTCTTCAACGCAGCGGGGAACGCATACGGTGCAGGTATAAGGAACTTGCGAGCAAACTCGCTTGCAGCAGGTTACCGTCTTCATCTCCGTCACTTGACGGCAGACAGTGTAAGGAACCTGGCAGGTCCGGGTTTCGCATTCCCAGCGGGTGGTGCAAACCGGAACTTGCTTGCTGCAGGTCTCGCAAACCCAGCGGGTCACGCAGCGAGACACGTCCTTGGTGCGGTTTTCGCAAACCCAACGAGTCACGCAGTAGTTAATCGTCTTCGGTTCGCAAACCCACTTGGTAACGCAGTAATTGACAGTCTTGGTGCAAGGTTCGCAAACCCAGCGGCAAACGCAAACCGGAACTTGCTCGCAAACCGTTTCGCAACGGTACTTGGTGCAAGTAACCTGACGTTCTTCACAGGTCGGAACCCAAACCTTACGGCAGACGGTCCGGTCAGGAGTCTGGCAGCAAACTCGGTCGAAGTGACCGCAGCAGTGAGTCCGGCAACCAGTGCACGGGTCAAAGCTGAAGCTGCCCCGGTGCCAAACCAGCTTGCTGTAGCTTCGGCCCGGGATGACTTCTTGCCGGGTTTCCCAGTGACCGCCACGGACCATCACGGTCTTGGTTTCGGTGTAGGGAACGCGGATCGTCTTGCTCACGTTCCGCATCTGAGTCTCAGTGACCCGACGGCGAACGTTGTACGTCACTTCCCGGCTCTGCATTTCGCGAACCGGCTTGCGGACGTTGATGGTCTTGGTCTGCATTTCCTGAACAGGAACGCGGACCGTGTAGTTGACTTGCTCGGTGATCGTTTCGCGAACTGGACGACGAACCGTGTAGTTCACGGTCTTGTAGGTCGTCTCGCGAACCGGCCGGCGAACGGTGTATTCCTGAGTCCGGTAAGCGGTCTCACGAATAGTCCGGGTCACAGGAACCTGCTTCTCTTCAGAAACAGTCGACCAGACGTTGCGCGTCCGGGTGACTTCCTGCTTTTCCCAAACGATCCGGCGCTGAGTCCGCATCACGGTGTAACTGCCATTGGCATCACCAGCGGCCGAACCACCAGCAGCAGCACCAACAGCACTGTAGCTGGCGCCGCCACAACATTGGGCCCAGCTGAAGCTGGCCGACAGAACCGCAACCACGGTTGCAGCAGCCAGCAGACTTCGTACGACTTTCATTTCAATTCTCCCATAAAAATCTGACGTTCCTACCCTGAGGCGGCATCTGGTCTGGCGATCCCTATCGCCTTGCCGTACCACAATTCCCAGCCCTGTCCGCAACGCGCCCCGTTCACTTTCCTGATTCCGCGAGCTGTCCGTTGGTCCAAACGCAGGCCCGATCAATCCCGACCGGACACGAACTATGGCCCTCTTGCGTTGTGGGAATCGGCTGACAGGGGAAGATAGGTTGAAAAGAGAAATCCTGAGGAATAAAAAAGCTGAAAATCTCAGGAAGGCTGTAGCGTTTATTCCGTCCGAACCGACCCAAACGTTATCGTCGCGCTCAGAGGAGCACCGTCGCCCCTGCCGATTACCCAATCGGCATCGGTCCGCTGGCTGATTTTCCCCAACCGATACCACTTGCTCGGCGAAGAGGGCCGCGGAGCCATACCGCGCGGAAAAAACGTCGGTTTGAACGTCTGGTTCGCCGCCAACCGGCGAACTTCCCGACCACCGGCGTTGTCAAATCAAAGAAAAAACGGTAAGAATGGGTGCACTGCCCGGTGGTGTAATGGTAACACTACGGATTTTGGTTCCGTCATTCTTGGTTCGAATCCAAGCCGGGTAATTCTCTTACTCCGCCCTCTCTTACTGGGGCGGCCTTCAACCCGCTTTTTCCGCACACAGCCCCATTTTGGGGCTCGCTATGCGGGGCTCGCTATGCGGGGCTCTCTGTTCAGCGTCCACTGCTGACCCGCCTTGTGCTCCCTAACTTGCTGCACCAGCGTTTGGGGGTGGCGAGGCCCCATTTTTCCCTTGGCTTTCATGGCCAGGCCCGAACTGGGGCCCGGCTGGCCGCGGGACAAATTTCGATCGGCCCCGGCGGCCGCCGGGGCCTTCCGTATCCGGGCCCACGGCTATCCCGGCCCCGCGCGACCGGCAGCTTTTTCCACAACTCCTGGCGGCACCCCCTGGAATTTGATTCCGAAATCCCGCTGCCGGGAAAGACCCGAGGGCAAGTCGACACGAAATCGAATTTGTAACTGGACACTTTGGTAAAGTAGCCGGCCAGCTTCGATTTTCACGCCTGTGAATTTGTGCACGCTTGATTTTTCCCCTACTGCGTTTCTGGTCAGTCAACTACCGCAATCCAGAAAAAAACGAGCTAGTTTTCTTGCCGCCGAACATCGCGAGGGAAACACTTGGTTGCACCGCTGAAATGCCGGTGGAAGCTTGGTTGAATGACGCCCGAATGCTGCTGGCCCTGACAAGAAAATACAACTTTGACTCTGCCGAACACGGATGCGGTCCACATCCGGGAACAGAGCCCGCCGCACAGCCATTCGCCCGTCTGACCAAGAACCCCTACTGGCCTGAAGTGGAACGCTAGACCGCACAGACAAGGATGCTTTGGGGAAAAGGGATTTTGCGAGGACAACCCTTGGGAGGTTGTCTCGGCCCGGCGGCGACTCCCTGTAGTTAGTAGTTGGCACCCGCTTGAACGCTTGAATCCGTTGCATAAGGCCATGGACTGCGCGAGAATCCCGCATCTTTTGCGTGGTTTTTCGGCTTGCTCAACCCTACCACGCAACCTTCAAGAATCGGCTGGATCGCTGACAACCACTGCCGAGTTTTCGTGCCTTCTCTCCACCGAGCCATCGATTTTCTGGGGGTTTCAGATGAATCGCATTACCTGCTGGGCTGCACTGGCGTGCACCCTCCTCCCCTGCCTGGATGCCCAGGCACAACTTTTCCGCCGGGGCTCTCCGCCCCCGCGAAATTACGGGCAACAAACGCCCTATCAACAACCGCAACAGCTGCAAAACAGCGGCAACAGCGGAACCAATGGCCCCGCCGCAAACGTCAACTCTGAGAGTGGCAATGCCGCCTCAGGGGCGACCGCTAAAGCCGTGAATGGCCCCAAATTACACTGGTCGCAATCGCTCACCGACAAACGCGACCACGATTTCGGGGCTGTCCCCAAGGCTTCGAAACAGGAGCACGTCTTCAGCTTCGTCAACCAACTCGACTCCGAACTCAAGCTACTTTCGGTTTGGGCCAGTTGCGGGTGCACCAAGCCGACGATTCTGACCTCGGTGGTCCAACCGGGCGAAACTGCCAAAATCCTCGCGAAGTTCGACACTCTCAACTTCGATGGCCAAAGGGGCGCCACCGTCACCGTCCGAGTCCAGCGTTCCCAGCCCTACAACGAATCGGCCGAAGTCCAATTTACGGTCAAAGGCATGATTCGCCGCGACGTCGTCCTCAACCCGGGGGCAGTCGATTTTGGGAACATCGCGGTCGGCCAGGGTGCAAGCACCAAGGTCCGAATCATGTACGCCGGCAATCCGAGCTGGAACATCAGCGAAGTTCGCTCGAGTAACTCGAATGTCAGCGGAAATCTCGTTGAAACCCGCCGCGACCCCAACTCACGGCGGATCGATTACGAATTGGAAGTGCAAGTCAGTCCTGAACATCCAGCGGGGATTCTCAATGACGAGCTGACCCTCGTGACGAATGACAGCGCCAGCCAGTTTGTACGGATCCCGCTTTCGGGGCTGATCAAGCAGACCATCCAGGCTTCCCCCATTCAGCTGGGAGATGTCACGTTTGGTTCCAAAGTGAGCAAGACCTTGATTCTCAATGGCTCAACCCCTTTCAGCATCAAGGAAATTCGCAAGTCAAGCGACCGCCTTAGCTTTACCCTCCCCGAGGGAAGCAAGCCACTGCACATGGTGAAGTACGAATTTGAAGCCTCTCACGAGGGGCCATTTACCGACACGATTGTGGTGGTCACCGACGACCCAAATCAGGGTGAGGTGACGATTCCCTTCTCGGCAAACGTGAAACCTCAAGCTATTGAGGCGACCTACGCGCAAAATGACGGGAATTAATCCGAGTTGATGGTTGGCAAAGGCCCGGTCAAGGGGCCCCCAGCCACCCGGCGGAACGAGTCTTCTCTCTTGCTGTCCGCAAACCCCCTAAGCCTTGGCAAGTAGTGACCCTGTCGCGCTTGCCAGGGCTTTCCTTTTTTCTGGGGTCGCTGAACTTCCCGCCTCTCTTTGCCGTCCCATTCTCCGTTTTCAGCGATTGGTCAACACCGATTGCCGGTAATAGTCAATTGAGCGGGCCCGACCATCGCCGAAATCGACAGGCGGCACATAACCCAAGTCGCGAACGGCCGCGGCGATGTCGGCTTTCGAATCCCGGACATCGCCCGCCCGCGGTGGAAGAAATTCGGGCAGCACGGTTTTTCCCAGCAGTTTCCCGAGCAAGTCCAGCAGTTGAAGCAGCGAAATCGAACGTCCATCTGCCATGTTAAAAACGCGTCCTCCGACCCCTTCAGCTTGCATCGCCAGTAGGTTTCCCTCCACAACGTTCGCAACATAGGTGAAATCCCGGGACTGCTGACCATCGCCGTAAACCCGGGGACGTTGGCCCGTCAAGATTGCAGTGATGAACAGCGGGATCACTGCTGAATAGGGGCTGTTCGGGTCTTGTCGGGGACCGAACACGTTGAAGTAGCGAAGACATACCGTCTCCATCCCGAACGAATGAAAATAGGCCCGGCAGTAATGCTCGCCAGCAAGTTTTGCCGCCGCATAGGGAGACAGTGTCTGCAGTTGGTCGGTCTCCCGCTTGGCCGAGTACTCTGAGTCCCCATAACAACTGCTCGATGCCGCATAGACAAAGCGTTTGACGCCATTGGCCCGCGCGGCTTGCAGCATCGCCAAAGTGCCTTCCACACAAACGCGATTGACTTCAAGCGGTCGCTCCAGGCTCATCGGGACGCTGGCCAGCGCAGCCTGATGAAACACGCAACTCGCTCCAGCCACCAAATCCCTGACCCGGTTCGCGTCACAAACGTCGACCCGATGAAACTCATACCGACTGGAGTCTCGCGGGAGGTTGCTCTCAAATCCAGTCACCAGGTTGTCGATTACCCGCACCTTGAAGCCGCGGGAAATCAGGGCCTCAACGAGGTGCGAACCGATGAACCCAGCACCACCGGTCACTACCGCCAACCGCTCCATCGCCATGCTTGCCTCTTTCGGTTCTGTTCAGGCTACTCCCAAGACAAAATCTCCGCGCTGCTGGTCACCCCCTTGGCACGGGATGGGAGGAAGCGGAAGTCACTCTGGTATCGCCGCTGCAATGCAACCTAGCAGCCGATTGCCGGAAAGCTGCATTTGCTGGGCCGCCGCTCGCGCCAAACCACGACTGGTCAGCTGAAAATCGATCGTCAAAAAAGCACCCGAGCAGCAACGCCCCAGCAGATCGGTCTCCAAGTCGTAGGCGCTGTCCGCGCAAGAGCAGATCCCGCCGTAGCGCTGCCCCAATTCGGCAACTAATTTCCGCACCACCAGTTCCTGCTCCGGGCCGCTCGATGAACTGAGTTTGATCACCCCTGCCGGGAGGACTTCGACCAGCGGATGAGATGTCGGCCGAACAAGGTTCCTCCAATTGAGTCCTGTCCGCACCACCTCGCGAAAGCCAGCTGCGAGATCAACCCCGAGCAGGCCGCTCAAGGGACGATGGGTCCGGGAACTGTCGAGCAAGAGGATTCGTCGCTGAGTCCGCTCTGCCAAATCAAAGCCGACCGAAAGGCAAACCTCCGCCGACCGTCGAGGTTGATCGATATCGCAAAAGTGAATCAGGAAACTCGGTGAGGAGCCGAACCGTGCGACAATGGACTCAACCACTGCGACATGACCGGTCGAACGCGCCTCGGAAGGGCCTGCGGTGAGTGGCTTTGTCTGGGGGATGGGAGCGGGGACTGGAGGCGAGGTTCCCCCTTCGGCAGCAGGCAATTCCTGCGGTGGACTGATCGCCACTTTGGGGCGATGCGGCAGTTGCTCAGGAGTGTCGACCGCTCGCTCGGGCGTGAACTCAGCCTGACACTGCCGCTGCGAGGTTTTCTGAGGCACTTCCTGCACGCCCGCGACTAACGTAACGTCGGACGCGACCGAGGGCCAATGCGGCCGCAGAGTCGCGTGAGCGGCTGACCGCAACAGACTCCCCTGCCCCTCACTTCCGCGTTCCGATGGCTTCAGCGGTTCGCCCGGTTGCTGTGAGAGATCGGGAATCGTCACGAGTACCAATTGCTCAGCAGGATTCCAATCCGGGCGCGATGCAGCCTGAATGGTTCGGACGGCGTCTTCGTCCAGGTTCACACCGCTCTGATTCAATCTGGAAATTGCAGCCTTCATGCCAACTACCTTGAAGAGGTCGCCTCACCCGCAGGCGGCGTCAGCGAATTGCGCAAACGGGAAAAGAGTTGTTTGTAATCCATGCGGTAAGCGCGACCGGTCGAGATGGCGGCTTCGTCTTCAATTTCTTCTGGTTCCGGACCGGGCGACGACACCATTTGGTTTTGCTTGCTTACGACCAGCATGTCGCGGTCGTCATTCTTGCCCGAGACCAGCGGACCCCGGCCAGCGTTCGAGTTGGCCAGAGGAGCGAACTCGCTTTCGACGAGACTCGATTCAAAAGCTGCGGCCGGGAAGGGCAAGGTAACCTTTTCGCTGGCTGAGACGAGATCGCGGCCCGAAATGGGGGCCAGTCCGGTTCCAGCGGCCTGGCTTGGATCAGGTCGCATTGGAAGCGACTCGGCAGCCCCGCGCTGGGCAGCCCTTCGCGTTTGCATCTCCAGGCGATCAACCTGGAACTCATCGAGAATGGCGCGCGTCAATTCACTTGCGGTCTGATTGTGGGCAATCGCGCCGCGAAGGAACGCTTCGGTGACCACCTCTTCCGTTTCAAACGTCTCTTCAAATGGATTGATGGTCGGCTGTTGTGTCACAGCCGGCTTCCTCTCGGCCGGTGCCGCATCCGGGAAATCCGGATCGAGATCGCATCGTGAGCGGAGCTTGGCTTCAGCCTCCGTCGTTTTGCCGCGGCTTGGCGTTGGGGTGGGGTAAATCACCGGGCGATATTCCATATCACCGGCTCGCTTGACTGTGGATTCCAGCATTGGTCGCTGGGTCGAACGCCCCTCGCACTCAGCCTCATCGCGAATGATTGACCGCTCTGGTTGCCCTGTGAATGCGGCAACTTCCGGATCATCGCTCAGAATTCCAAACTCAACCGTCGCCGACGACGGCGACTTGGAGTTTGTCTCGAAGTGAAAACCTGCGGCGGCCGCGGGAGTCCCCATCATGACTTCATCAGCGGGCAATCGCTGTAGTTCCGTCCAAGCCTGTTGGCAGAGTTCGGGAGTCACCATTGGCGAACCTAGTCGCGCGCATCGCTGCAAGGCGGCATCGCAAAGTTGATTGATTAAGCGCGGGATTCCCTGACAGAGGCGATGCACGAGCTTCAAGGCATCGGCGCTGAAAAACTCCCTGCCGCCCCCTCCAGCCCGACGCAAGTGTGCGCGGACATACTCCGCCGTTTCAATTTGGCTCAGTGCATTCAAATAGCTCCGGGTCGATATCTTCTGGTTGAACGACTCCTGACGCGGGCTGGTGAGCATCTCTTCCAACCGCTGCGTCCCGGTCAAAACCAATTGAAATCGCAGCTGCCCGGCCCGGATGAAGCCGGAGATCACGCGCAACTCGTCCATCAACTCCTCGACCAGACAATGGGCATCGTCTACCAGACAGAGCAAACCATGCGGGCAATGCGGCCCGGGGCGGAGATAGTCAGCGAGTTCCAAACGCAGTTCGCTCTCGCTTAAATCGCGATAGGTTTGACCCAATTGAAACAGGATGTTTTGCAACAGGTCTCTGCGGGTGTCGGTCCGCGCACAGGCAAGTGTCACCACCTGATACTGCCCACTGTAGCCATCGGCCAACAAGTCCAGGAGCAGCGTTTTCCCCATCCCGGCAGCACCGAGAATCAATGCCGGCCCGGCTTGTCGGTCAACCGCCTCTCGGCAATTCCGCAAAGCCGTCTCGGCACCTTCTGTGGGATGGTACTGCAGCAGATTGGGCGCCGCTGAAAAAGGACGGCTCTTCAGTTGGTAAATTTTTTCGTACATCCTAGCTTCCGTAAAAACGACTTCCCATCTGCGAGCCACTCATCCGGTGCAACTCTCGTCGCGACGTTCTGTTCATCCCGATTTCGGGTTGACAGTTCGTCCTGGCGGGCGATGCCTCCCGGGTTGCTGACTCACCGGCGACCTGCCCAGAGACAGGGGCTCAGATTTTCCACATCCAAAGTAAGCGGGCAAAAAGGTGCAGCGGGTTCTCAAGCACTGCGACCCGATACTCGGAATCAATCAACATCATTCCCGCGACCACCAGGAGGGTAGTAAACAGAATGATTTCACTCAATTTCAATATTCGGGCCGAGGCCGTGGTGGGGGCATTTCCGGCTGCAGCCGGAAGTTCCCCATTCCAGGAGAAAACAGGTACGGATAGTGACTCCTGAGCCGCGCGGCTGTTCTCGAATCCGCGGTCAAAACTCCAGACGTCAAACCGGGATGCTATCATCCCGCCGAGAACCACCGATGCCAGCATCGCCCACATCAGGTTTGCAGTGCTCAGTGATCCCAATGCCGAGACCTTCTGACTCGAGACCGCCACGTTCAGCGTCGACTCCTTGGCCAGCAAACTGCTGACAGCCTGCTGTTGTTCGCGGGCAGCTTGCAGAAGCACGCTTTGCTCCAACTGAATTCGCTCAATCGCAGCCCGCAGGGGTTGGGCATCGACGGTTGCGAGGAGAGCGCGTAATTCTTCGGTCGCGGGGGCTGATTCGACGACCGGTTCGGTTGGAAAGGACGCTTGGACAAACTGGTTGGAGATTCGTTTGGGTGCCGCCTGCTCCGCTTCCATGATCTCCAGTTGGACCTGTTCCTGCTCGCGACGCACGGCCAGGACCTCGGGGTGAGACTCGGGATGCTCGCGAAGCAGTTCGGCGCGTTGCATCCCGAGTTTTTCAAGTTTTTCCTCGAGGCGGGCTCGCTGTGAATCGAGCGGTCTCTCTTCAGGGCGACTGGCAACTGCGGTCGCGGACAGCAATTGCTCGAGAGGAAAGGAATGCAGCCTCTCCAGCGGTTGGGAAAGCCGAGCCAGTTCCTCTCGGAGCTGGCCGGCCGATTGGGCAAGTGATTGCTCGGCGGCCGCACACCGCGCGGTTGTGCTTTGCAGCGCAGCCAGTTGCTCTACGTCTGAATTACCCAACTCGCGCAGTCCCTGGGCAACCCGCTCGCTGAATAACTTCAAAAAGGCCCGCTCCTCGCTGTTTCCACGGCCGGTGTAACCCAACTGCAGCACCAGTTCACCGGAATTCGGACCGGCATCCAAGGCAAATGTCAAACGAGCACGGAGCTTTTCGTAGTCGACTTGATTCGGGTCGAGACCACCGCCGGCGATGCTCAAGTTGAGCCGATTGGTCCAGATGGCGACCAGCTTCCGCAACTCGTCCTCGGAAGTTACCTGACGGACGACTTGCAATGTCTGCTGGCGGGTCTCGTCGGCAACTCCCGGCGCAGCCGATTTCGGGCTCAGACGAATGGACTGAACGGAACGAAACTCGCGCACGGAGAACGAGAGACAAATCAGCAACACAATCAGAATCGCACAGCCCATTACCAAGCTGGCATAGAGTCGCCGGCGCCTCGAAATTCCGACGACGCTGGGATGTTGCAGGATGACATCCGCCTGTTCAAGTGACATCGCTAACCCGGGGGTAAAGGTCAACCGGAAACCGCCTCGCAAGCTGCGAGGGTACTCCTAGTCTTCCTGTTCGGGTGTGACGATTGGGAAACTTGAATCGATTCTGACGATTCTGAGGATTGCTCCAGCTCGCAACCTGGCAGTTCGCCAAATTTACCCAGACTGCCTCAAGCAAAGGGCTTCGCCGGGTATGAACCATTCAGCTGGTTCTTCAGCCAGTTGAACCTCAGCAACCGGCGGGAGCGAAACAAGAGGGGTCAGGACAGCGGAGCGGACGGCTCGTTTTTGACCGCAGGTTCCGTGGAACCTGCGCCGCTCGACTTCTGGGCGGATTTACCTTCCCGCAGTCGGGTGGCCACCAAGGTTTCAAAAACGCCTTGCTGTACCACCTCACTCCGTTGGTTGACGACTTTGATCAACCAAGCCACTTTACCCGAGCGACGACCAGTGGGGCGCTTGTCCAATACCTGTGTCTCAGCGTGCAAGGTATCGCCCGCGTAAACCGGCCGCAGGAACTCCCAATCCCGAATCGCAGCAAACGAAAGCGTGCTCACGCGGGGGAAGTTGCTCCCCAAGCCCGCGGCCCAACTCATGCCCATCAAGCCATGTGCGATCGGCTTGCGGTAAACGGTGCCCGCTGCGAATTCGGCATCGACATGCAGCGAATTAAAATCACCGGTTTGACATGCGAAATTCACGATGTCCGCATCGGTCACGGTTCGCCCCGGACTAATCCAGGTTTCGCCGACATTCAGATCTTCAAAAGAGAGAGCTGGAACCATCGACTGAAAGTCCGTTTTCTGGTGCATCCGTATCGTTTTTCGAACCAATGAACCACTCGGTCAGACGCGCTCAGGGCGGACGGTCCGAACGTTCATCCCGAGATCATTTCCCCCCTACGCGTCGACTGAACTCGCTCCGCCTCTGGCTTGTTCAAACCAAGCGAAACGAGGCAAGCAAGGAAAACAGGGAGGTTTGCGAAAACCGATTATAGAACTTCAAGTGGTTCCGCCTACCCCAGATAACGGCTGGCAGCGGGCCCCCATCGCGCTGAACCAAGAAACTCCGCTTGAGCGGGCTTTTTCAGGGGAAAAACGACTCCAGAGAGGTCGCCCAAAGCCGCCCGAGCGGTTTCCCGCAGTCCCCGAATTTCCCGTAACCGCCCTACAGTTGTACCCTCGTTTCCCGGAAAAACAGCGCTCAACTTTGGCGATTAGGGCTGGCTTGGGTCCGAGACCAGTTGGCCTTGAACAACTTGGCTCGAACGTTTGGACGAGGGCCGCAAAAGCAGCGAAAATCGCGGCGAAAACAGCACTCTGCCGCGGGCCAAAAAAATCCCTGAAACGGGTCCCCGGCGGGAGAAACTTGGGGGACGCTACCGGCACGTTCCTGGCGCGTTCCTTCCCGTTCCTAGCGCATTCCTTAGCGCGTCCTCAGCCCGCTCCCAACCGGAGAAGGTCAGCAGTTCAAGCCCCCGGCAAACGCAGGCTAAACACTTGGGAATCGCGGAA
>JAJTFE010000214.1:12923-14805 GCA_021298375.1 Blastopirellula sp.
GTCGGCGTGGAGGGATTTGAACCCCCGACCCCCTGCTCCCAAAGCAGGTGCGCTAGCCAGACTGCGCTACACGCCGATGAACGCTATTCAAGGCCTTTCGAAAGTGTACAAGCGTACACAATCCAATCAGCCGTGGACTGAGCGGCGAAACATTTCGAGGACAATGCTAACTCCCAATACCGAATTTCGCAATCCGGCCGGAAGCCGCTGGCTCTCGCAGCTCGGACGGTCCGGCATACCAATTGGTTCACGCCAAAGCCAAAAGGGGGCTTAGGCCGCTTTTCGCTGAGGGTTGGCCACGCCACCGGTCAGCAAGGCAAACAGGTTGGCGAACTCATCGTGATTGTTGAAGGTCAAGACAATCTTGCCCTTCCCGGTCCGGGTTGAACGAATCTGCGACTTGACCCCCAAAGCCATCCGCAGCTGCTGTTGCAAAGCTTCCGTTTGGCTGTCTCTGGTCTTTTGTCGACGAGCGGCCTGAAAGGTCAGCCCCCCCGATTCCTCCTGCTCAATCCGCTCGGCAACTTCCCGTTCCGTCTCCCGAACGCTGACCCCCTCGCGCTTGATCCTTTCGGCAAACTCCACCTGCAAGTGCTCGTCCCCGAGCGGCAGCAAAGCTCGCGCATGCCCCGCAGAGACGTCGCCCCGCTGGACCATTTCTTGAACCCTTCGAGGCAACTCCAGCAATCGCATCAGGTTCGCGATGGTTGAACGATCGATCTTGAGTCGCTGGGCGAGGTCTTCCTGGGTGCAGCCATGCTCGTCGAGATAACGTCGAAACGAGAGGCCTTTTTCGATCGGGTTCAAATCCTTGCGTTGCAGGTTCTCCACAATCGCCAACTCGGCGACCAGGCGATCATCGGCCTCCCGGACCCGAGCCGGAATCGTTTTCCAGCCTGCCTTGATCGCGGCACGTAATCGCCGTTCGCCCGAGATTAACTGATACCGACCGTTCACCTGGCGAACGAGAATCGGCTGGAGAATATCGTGGTCCTTCAGACTCTCGGCCAGAGAAGCGATTTCCGACTCGCTGAACTCCCGCCGGGGCTGGAACGGATTCTCCTCAATTTCATAGACATTCAAGCGAAGCGTGTCCGAGGTCTCGGAGTTTCCAGATTGAAAAGCCGGAATCACGGCCGGAGTTGCCATCGGATTTACTGCCGAGCCAAGCGACGAGCCGGGCGCCGGGCCCGGCAATAACGAAGCGTTCGAGGGCAAAGCCTGCTCGGCAGGAGGCGATTGGATCTCGGCCGAGTCCCAACCTGCATTCAACAGAGCCTCCAAGCCACGACCTAATCTGCGGTTCTTATTCACCGTACAGGACCTCCATGCCCAATTCGAGATAGGCCCGCGTCCCTCGGGACCGAGGCGCGTACTCCAGCACACTTTGACCGTGACTGGGCGCCTCGCTCACCGCGACATCTCGCGGGATTACCGAATCAAAAACAATCTCACCAAAAAATTCCCGAACCTGATTCTCGACCTCGCTGGTCAATTCCAGCTCGTGGTCGTACATCGTCAACAAAATTCCAGCGAACTCCAGTTGCCGCCGCTTCGTATGCATCACACTGCGAATCACTTCGATCATCTGGGTCAACCCTTCCATCGCGAAGAATTCGCATTGAATGGGCATCAAGACCTCGTCCGAAGCCGCCAGCGCCAACTTGGTCAATCGCCCCAACGAAGGAGGGCAATCAATGACCACATAGTCAAACAAGCCAGTTCCCTCACCCAAGTGAGTCAACAGTTGCCGTTCCTGAATGTCATCCGCCGAGGCAAGAAAATCGACATCTCGAAAAGCCCGGCTGCCTGGCAAAAGAAACAAGCCCTCGACCTCTGTCTCCTGAACTCCAAGTCGCAGCGGCCGGTCGGTCAACAACGC
>JAJTFE010000215.1 GCA_021298375.1 Blastopirellula sp.
TCGATTCAGCATGATACGTCAAACTTTTGGATGCAAAACCTGACGATGCAAACGGGTCAGGGTACTTCCTATGGTGGCCCCAGTAATCCCCAACAAATTGTTGGTGGTTTCGGGTCCGGCGTCAGTTATGACTGGCCCGCGCGGGTTTTTGGTCTCCACGCCGGTCAAGGTTCGTGGCAGATGCTGATTGATGTCACTGCCTTACAAAATATTTACGGCGTCAACAATCCGTTTGGTCTCAATTCTTCGTTCACCGGAATTGGAAATGTTGCCGGGTTCCCCGCGCCGTCCAGTGTCCGGATTTCGATGAATGTCGCAGGAACTGATACTGTCTTTAATGCTCCGATCGTTGGTGTTCCCGAACCCTCGACTTTGAGTATCCTGACTCTCGGCTTGGCAGGACTTGCTTTCCGGCGGCGTCGCAGTTGATGGCCAGTCGTCCCATCGAGGACAAACTCACTGCCTTGTGACCACGAGTTGCGGGCTCAACAAAACAACTGCGTTACCCCGGAGCGAAAACTCCGGGGTTTTTCATTGCCTGGCGCCCGAGCAATCACGTGAGAGGGTTAAATCAGCCAAGCGACCAACCCAAACAGGACCGCCAGTGCGAGCAGCGCAGCGGTCTGCATTCGGCGGGTATAGTGGCTTTGTGTGAGATGGTCCGCCTTGAGATAGCCAAACAGGATGGCGACAGCCCCGAGGATGCCAAACGATCCGACTCCAACCCAGCGCAGGGAATCGCGAAGGGCGGGGAGCTGTTTCCAACGTTCAACCAACTCCCGCAGTTGTGGCGTCAATTGCGCTTCGGCGTATCCGCGATAGTAGGGCCAAGGCTTCTTGCCCTCGATCCGGGCTGCCTCCGCAGTCAGTTCATCCTGATAGGGAAACAGCGATAAATGATCGCTCACGAGTAACTGCTCACGAATGAAACGTCGGCTCAACTCGGGCAAGACCTGTGGATCTTCGGGCCGCTCAAAGCCCAACTGTTCGAGAATTGCCCGCCGCAGTTTTTCCAGCAACTCGCGCTCGGCAAGCGCCTCGGTCGCTTGCCCTTCAACACTGACGCTAATTTGCTCAACTTCACCCAGCGTGCGCCAGCCTTCCTCGAACCACTCCGGTTGCTCTTCCCTGACCCGGGTTGAGACCGAACTGTCGGCTGGCTCTTGCGCTGTCCGGTCGGCCTGCGAGTCGGCTCCGTTCGTTTGGGAAAAACCATCGGCCAGACCGAACCCACCGGCAATCATCCAGAAACAGACTAGCGAAAACCTGTTAGCCCAGATCACTCAAACCCCCGCTCTCGGACCAGATGCTCGCGCTGATTGGGTGCCAGCCATGGGGCGGCCAGCTGCGTGGAGATGGCAGCCACGGCTGCGAGGACTCCGTGCCAGGTCGGTTCGATTTGCTGCAGGCTGGCGGCGAAGATCGCACAGACCAGACAGAGCCCGACCTGAAACAGACTCAGACGTGTTCTTCGCAGCGGATCAGCCAGAGCCGACCAATTGGGCAAGGCGAACATCAGCATGAAGAAAATCAGGTAACCCAGAACGTCATCGAGGCCACCGGCCGCGAGTGGGCCAGCACTGACTTCGGCATCGACCGACTCCATCAGCCGCACTCCGAGCAGTCGCGCCAAGCTGATGCTGACCACGCCGACGGAGGCGCCAATGCCTGCCTGCGTGATTCGCCGGATCCAGAAATCGCCCGTTCCATGTTCCCAACACTTGCTGGCGATAAGCACACCCCAAGCAGCCACCACCGAGGTCACGGCCAGCCAGGCATAGAGGGCGCTTGACTCCAACTCGGGAGCACTGAAGCCACCTTGTCCGACTGCCAAGCCGAACAAGCTGAGCAATCCCCCCGACGCGGCTGCGACCAAGAGCGAGCCGCTGAGGTCCATCAGCCGGTCATTAAGCGGCCGGGCGCCCAGCCATTGACGGGCCACCCAGAGTTCGCGCAATCGCGAGTCTCGCTTCGACAGCTTGGGAGCCACTTCGTGATCGGCCGGCACGAACAGGCTCCGGACGCAGTAGTAGAGCAGATAAAGCAGGGCCAGAACGAGGGCCAGAGGAATTAACCAGGCACTATTGAGGACGAGGACAATCGTCGCCGCAGCAGCGGCAAACACCTTGAGCGGCGTGGCCAATTCGGGGTTGTTCCACCAACCGAGAATCTCGGTCATGCGCCCCCGCATGGCTGCGGCGATTGGCTCCGACTTCGTCCCTTTCCCCGAGGCAACTTTCGCCGCCCCGGCAGTTTGCCGAAGCAACGGCTGACGCTGATTGAGCAGAGTCCTCTGGCCGCCACGCGCGGGATTGGTGGATGATTCGACATGGGACTGCAACGGTCCGAACGAAATCTCGGGCTGACCACTACCGGTGGCAGCCCGGTCAAGAAAGACCAACTCGTCCAGGTTGCCAGTCTGCGCCTGCGCTCCAACTGGACGGACTGGCAGATTTCTCTCCTGACCTCGTTGAGTCGGCGCATCCGCACCGGCCAACGGGGCTCCGAAAGGTCCAATGTTGTGTCGCGTCACAATCTCCCGCGCGCTGGCGGCAACATCCTGCCAGGGCAGGTCCGCGCAGAACTCGGAAACATCTGAATATCGCCATTCCGGGTCCTTGGCGAGCGCCCGCTCGAGAACTTCGCGGAACGGCTCGGGGATGACGCGCAAATCAGGGTCAGCCGTGAGGTGCTTCATGATGATCTCCTGCGAGCTTTCGCCGTCAAAAGGCAATTGCCCGGAAAGCATTTCATAAAGCATCACGCCGAGTGCGTAGATGTCGATTTCCTTGCCATAGACGCCCTTGCCAATCTCGGGAGCCATGTAGTGAAACGTGCCGACACTTTCCGTTTGCCCGCTGCGTTTACTGCAGGAGATAAACTTCGAGAGGCCGTAATCACCAATCTTGATCACTTGCTCGTCGGCGTCGTAGAAGACATTGCCTGGCTTGAGATCGCGGTGCACGATTCCGTGGTCGTGGAGGTAGCTGACCCCGGCGGCGATCGAAGTGAACCAGCGCTTCACTGCTTCCTCGGGCAACCCCTGGGGGGCCTGCTCGAGAATGTCGCGGAGGCTCTGGCCAGGGACATACTCCATGACCACCCAGCTCTCCCCCTCGTGGGTCGTGCGAATGTCCCAGAGGGCGATCAGGTTGACATGCTTGAGATTGAGGCATTGGCGCACGCCCCGCAGCTCGATGTCGAGATTCCGCTGAATCCGCTTGAGCGCCACTTCCTTGCCGGCATCGCTGAGGGCGAAATAGACCTCGCCAAATCCGCCAATCCCGATACCCCGTTTAATCGTGTACCCGTCGAGGGGGCGCGAACCGCTCGGGTGCGTAAACCGCAACGGGCGCCGACGCGGAGCGGGCTCGAGGGCAACGGGCTCGCCCTCCGGCCCCAGCCGATCGAACGCCGTGGTTCGATTTTTGGCTTCCGGCGAATCAGCCAGCGGCAAGCGACCAGCAGGTTGTTCGTCACGAGGATTATTCAAAGGCACCGAACTCGAATTGGTAGGTAGGGTAGGTAGGTGATATGGCGCGGGCAACTGCCGGTCGATACGCCCGGGGTCGCCCACAAGTTTCATTTTATCCGGTTTGCAAAACTAAAAAGCCCAAATTCGCCCGGGAGAGTATTCCGTTCTGCGTCCCTCCGAGCCGCAGAATCACTACATCAGGAGACCAGCCCCAGACTCAGCACCGGTTCCAGCTTCACGGAAAACTCACCATCCCCTCCGCGGATCGAGGAGTCCAACCTCAATTGAGCCACGTTGCCAGCCGGGCGGCCGTCAACAAAAAGGGGCGCATCACTCCGCGCGTAAAGTTGCCCTTGGCGATGAAACAGAATCAGATCCTGGGCCCAGCCCGGACAAATCACATGACTGCAGCGGGCCGGACCAAAGACCAACGTCTCAGCCATTAACAAAATCGCGTCGCTCCAGGGAATCGAACGGTGGGGACTGAGGTAATCCAGCCGGGCTGAGTGACTCAGCGGATGTGGCTGAGTGAACCGCCAACGCACCTGACCGGTCAAGGCCAACACTGCCCCGTCTTCGAGCAGGGCGGGCTGAGTCAGTCGCTGGCCGTTGACTTGGGTCGGCCCCAGAGGCGTCGCGAGAAATCGATCTTCGCGGAGCTCCAAGCGGAGATGCCGCCGCCGCAGGTCGGCCTGGAGCGGAAGTTCGATTCCTGGCTGGTCGACATAACTCCCCGCCGTGACCGACGGGCCGGGACAAACCAGGTACCCGCCCACGCCATCGATCCAGACCAGAAAACTCCCGATCGCCGATCGGACAGTTTCCACCGGGCCCTCGGCCCGCAACTGCTCAGCAACAGAGAGCGACTCCTGGACGAGCAGATTTTTCTGAGCCAACAGCCAGTCCCTGCGGGCCGGCGAAGTAATCCGCTCAGCCGTAGTGAACTCGGCCCACGCCCGGGAATACTCCTTTTGTGTCCAGTGCCCAAAGGCGTTCTTGACCAGCCGCCGCGAGAGCCAACTGGCCAACCACCGGCCGGGCCAGCGCTCTCGCACGCCGGGCTCACCCAGAATCTCCGCGGCGCCTTGGCAATCTCCCCGCCAAAGGCAGGCGATGGCGCTGTGCGTCGCAGTCCAGAATTGGGAACGTTTGGGAGACATGGATCAAAGGCTGAAATTGACTCGGACCAGGAAACGGCTGAACAGCTGGGACTCGTCAGACTCGCCGGATATCCCAAAAAAGGCTCGAGTCGAACAAGCGACTCGAGCCTGAAGGAGAATTGGAACGCTAACCCTCGACGTTACTTGTCGTTGCGGGCGAGATTGCCATCAGCCAGATTGGCTTCGGCACCTTCGCTGAAGTAGGCGTCGATTTCGGCGGCGATGTCACCATCAGCCGAGACGTCACCTTCGCTCACGGGGATTTCTCCCAGGTACTTCGGAGCGAGATTCAGCATCTCTTCCTCAGCGTCAATCTTGGCCGAGATTTCATCGATCAACGACTTGGTCCGAGCCAACTGGCTATCGTCGATGTTGATGCTGCTGGCGGTTTTGGCCACGTCGACCATCCGCTGGCGAGCGTTCAGGTTTTCCAGTTCGATCTCCAGTTCGCGCTGATGCACCTGGGCTTGCTCGAGCTTGGCCAGCGCCTGCTCCAGCGACTTGCGGCGGAGGTCAAGAATCTGCTCGGACTTGGCCACGGTCTTCTCGGCGGTCTGATACATCGAGAAGCGATGGCGGAGGTCCTCTTCCACGC
>JAJTFE010000216.1 GCA_021298375.1 Blastopirellula sp.
GACAGGCCAAGCCGGGCAACTTGGCTAGGCCACATAGCCCTGGCAGCCAGGCTCGACTGCACCAAAATTGGACAGGCAACCATCGGGCCGAGCCAAACAAGCCAAAAAAATTGCCGGCCAAGATTGGACAGGCAAGATTGCTGGGCCAACCAAAGGGTTAGGAGTTTGGACAGGTTAGGAGTTTGGACATAGGCATTTGGACAGGCCACCGAGCCTGAAGAGGGGAAACCGAAATAAGACAGAAACCGGAAACCGAAACCGGAAATCGAAATTGGACAGGCAACTTTTGAGGCAGGCTACGCTTGAGGCAACGTGTGACGGGCGACGTTTGGCGACGAGCTTACAGCGGCAGCTGAGATTGGCAGCTGAGATTGGACAGGCAGCTGAGATTGGCAGCTGAGATTGGACAGGCAGCGGTTAGAGGGCAGCAGCCGCTAGCAGCTGAAATTGGACAGGCAACGGTTAGCTGGCAGCGGTTAGCTTTGGCGGCTAAAGGATAACGACACAGCCTACCCAGCTCGCGCAAGTTGCCAGCGCGGGAATTGACTGGAAAAATCCCTGGAAACTTTTGCCGATTAGGCAAAGTTTGCGGACGGAACCGTCGATGACACCATTAACGGAAAGTTCCGGAGTGGTTTGCGCCTACAAACCGCCGCGGAAACTTCCCGTTGGGGGGTTCGATTTCGGCAGTGTGCTGCGACGCTGCCGCTTGATTTGCAGGCTTGCTGCGAGCCGGCAGTCAATTCGAACGTCAGCACGGATATGGAAATCCAATGAGCTGCACCCTCCGCCACAGACTTGCCTGGCTGCTGGTCGTTTGCCTGATTGCGACCGGTTGTACTCCCAGTCAACCGCTCTACCTGCGCGACAATGGAAGTCTGTCGCACTATCTCGAACAAGCTACCCAGGTCGAATACCCGGACGTGAACGCCTCGCGCCTGGAGGAAGTGGCTCAATCGAAGCCCCCCGTCACGGTGATCGATCCTGATTTCGATTCCTTCTACGACCTGACCTTGGAAGAATGCGTCGCCATTGCCTTGCAAAACAGCAAGGTGATTCGTGGATACGGCACTCCCTCCCTCCAAGGCAGCCGCATTTCCCCCGGCATCGACTCCTTGACGACCGGTTCACAGGGCGTCGGCACCTTTTACAGCGTCGCCATTCGCGAGACCGAACCGGGACAGCTCAACATCCCCGGCAACCTCCCCCAGCCAAGCATCATCACGACCAACACGGGACTGGACGCCAACCAAGGGGTTGAGGCAGCACTGGCCGAGTTCGATGCTCAAGTCTCCAGCAACCTCTTCTGGGCAAAATCAGACGAACCGCGAAACAACACGCTGATCAATCCCATCAGCCCGCAGGTATTCGACCAGGACCAAGTCACCTGGCAAAGCCAAATCGCCAAGAAAACGGCCGAAGGCACTCAGCTGTTTGTACGCAATTCAAACATCTACACCGCGAACAACATTCCGCTTCAATCCGAGGGTGGCTTTCAAGTCTTACCCAGCTGGTGGCGAGCGAACCTCGAAGTCGAGGCCCGCCAGCCGTTGCTGCGTGGTCACGGCGCCTTCATCAACCGACTCCCAATCCTCGTCTCGCGAATTGGCACGGACCAGACCATTGCCAACCTCGAGGCTCAACTGCAGAACATGGTCACCAATGTGGAAATTCGCTATTGGGACCTGCAGGCCGCCTATCGGAACCTCGAAGCCGCCAAGCAAGGTCGCGATGCAGCTCTCAAGACCTGGCGAGTGATCAAGAACCAGTTCGATACCCCTCCGGCCGACGTGACGATTCAACAGTACGCCCAGGCCAGCGAACAGTACTACTTCTTTGAGCAGCAAGTGGTCGACGCTTTCAACACCCTGCTCACGGCCGAAAGCAATCTCCGCTGGCTGCTTGGCATCGCCCGCTCCGATGGCCAGATCATCCGGCCGACCGACGAGCCATCACTCGCGCCGATCGCGTTCGACTACTATGCTTCCATTGACGAAGCCCTGCTGTTCCGCCCCGAACTGCGACAACAACGCTGGGAACTGAAGAAGCGTGAACTTGCCGTGGCCTACGCCAAGAATGGCCTACTGCCCGAAGTCAACGCCACCATGCTCTATCGTTTCCTCGGTCTGGGCGAAGACCTCGCCAGCTACGACAGCCCCCCGCCGGTTTTCCCTAACCCAGGGAGCGGAGCTTACAACGAGTTGTTTGAAGGTCGCTTTCAGGAACTGCAATTCGGCCTCGAAGCCCGAGCCAACGTCGGCTTCCGTCAGGAACTGGCCAACGTGCGAAATGCTCAGCTCAAACTGGCTCAGGAACACGCCCGCATGGAGGATGTGGAACTCGATGTCAGCCGCGAACTGGGCGACGCACTCCAAGCTGCTGCCGCCAACTATCGGGCACTGCAGATTGCTTTCAATCGCTGGTCCTACACCACCCAGGAACTGATGCACTTTGACCGGACGATCGAAGTCGGTGTGGAAACCATCGACACCGTGCTCGATGCCCAACGCCGCAATGCCCAAGCCGAAATCTCGTTCTACACGGCTCTCGCCGAGTACAACAAGTCAATCGCACTGGTCCATCGCCGCAAGGGGACCATCCTGGCCTACAACGGAATCGAATTCGCCGAGGGCCCCTGGACTGGGAAAGCTTACTACGATGCCGCTGAACTTGCCCGCCGCCGCTCGGCCAGCCGCGAGGTCAATTACGGTTGGACCCGCCCCGGCGTCATCAGCCAAGGCCCCATCAATCCGACCATCCAAGGAAACAGCGGCTGTGCGACTGGAGACTGCGAAGTTCCCGGGGCGGCCATGCCGGCCAACCTGAATGCCCCGACTCCGGTTGAAGAGATCAGCCCGACTCTCGAGTCACCTGAAAATGCCTTGCCAGCTCCAGGGGAGCAAACTCTCCGCCAACCGCTTCGCGGGCCCGGGAACTTCGGGGTCCGACCGGTCAGCTACGAAGAGGCCGTTCCGCCTGACAGCAAGCCGCTCACTTCGTCGCCAAAAAGCTCTGCACCGACCCGAGACCCGATCACAACCGCCCTGGGAGCAACCGCCCTGGGAGCAACCGCTCCGGGAGCAACCGCTCCGGGAGCAACCACCCGAGAGCCATTTTCAACCAGCCAATTCAACTGGGAGAAATTCGGAGTCGACGATCCGTCCAAGGCAAAACCCGGAATCCGGGCGACGATCAAGACGGACGGACAATAATCGAACCAAGCCCGACCAGAGACTGATGTTGATTCACGCTTCGCCCTTTTCGAAGGCCCTGTCATGAAAGCCGTCCACCGCTTGCCCGCCAGCATCGCTCTCACCTGCCTTGCAGGTGCCGCCGCCCTGGGAATCAGCGGCTGCTCCATGTGCAGCGGCCCCTACGATTACGACTATCCTGCTTTTCCCGGAGTCATCCAGCGGGCAGACCCAGTCTTCGGCCGTGTCGGCTCCATCTTTTCGGATCCCTACAAGGCCGGAAGCGGCCCATCTGCCGATTCCAACCTGAAACCGACCGTCCGCAAGGAAGCGCCCGAACTCGAAGACCTCGATGCAATTCCCGAGGCTCTTCCCGATTCGGAACTCAATCCTCCCCCGTCCGCTCCTCAAGAGCCGATGAAGATCGACCGGGAAACTCGCACTCCCTTTCGCTCCGCCCCCGCACCCCTGAGATAGGAAACCATTCCGAGTTGAATCACAGCGACGTTGAATCGCTATCAGGCAAACGCGAAACAACGTCTCTCCCATCGCACAGGTCAACCACCGCAGCCGGTTGGCCTGTGCGATTCTTTTTGCGCCGTTTGCTCTCGCAACCCTCTCGACGCGCATAAAAAAACCGGAGCCAGCTCGAGAGCCACTCCGGTGTTGGAATCCACTCTTGGAAAACGTCGAAACTATCGTTTCGAGAATTGGGTCCCGCGGCGAGCGCCCCGCAGACCGTACTTTTTCCGTTCCTTCATGCGGGAATCCCGGGTCAGGAAGCCATCATGCCGCAGCTTCGGAAAGTTCTCAGCGTCCATCCCGCAGAGCGCCCGGGCCAGAGCCATTCGGCATGCGCCAGACTGACCAGCAGGTCCACCGCCAGAGACGGTGACTGACATGTCGATCTTGCCGCCCAGACCAACCGCTTCCAGCGTGTCCGTGATGTAGGTCCGCTGCGTCATTACCGGGAAATAGTCCTCGAACGTCCGACCGTTGACAGTCACGTTGCCCGAGCCGCTCTTGATTCGCACGCTCGCTACCGAGGTCTTTCGTCGTCCAGTGCCCAAAAATTCGCCGGTCTTAGGGTCTTTCTTGCTCGCAATCATGTTCGCCTGAGTTCCTGATGTTCGCCTTTAACTCTCTTTTCGCCTCGCAAAACCAACTGTATTCCCGACGCAGTCCTTCAACTCTGTCACTGGCTTCCAACTCTGTCGCCGGCTTTCAGTTCCATCGCTGGAACCACCACGCTCACTGTTCGGTATCCCAACCTTCGGGATAGCCGCCGCTGAAATCCTTGGAATACAACGTCAACTCTGCGAGGAACACCTTCCTAGTTCGACACCGCTTCAAACTTCAGCGGCTGGGGATTCTGCGCCTGATGGGGGTGCGAATCTCCCTTGTAAACCTTGAGCTTGCTCAGCATGTCCACACCCAGTTTGTTCTTGGGGAGCATGCGGCGGACCGCTTCCTTGATGATCAGTTCCGGGGCACGATTCAGCCGATGTTCGGCCGTCTCCGAGCGCAGACCGGTGTAACCTGAAAACCAGGTGTAGGTCTTGTTGGCCATCTTGTTTCCCGAGAAGCGAACCTTCTCGCAATTGATCACGACGACGAAGTCGCCCGTATCAACGTGCGGGGTGTACTTGGGCGTATGCTTGCCCATCAACACCATGGCGATCTCCGAGGCCAACCGACCGACCACGGCGTCGCTCGCGTCGACGAGCCACCACTGCTTCTCAATTTCGTTCGGTTTCGCCAGAAATGATTTCGTACCAGCCACAACTCAATTCCTTAAAAACGAAGCTCCGCTCGGGGCCCGACAGACTCCATCCGCCCTGAAACGCTCGGGTTTGGGAAAGCCCCCAAATCTATCGATTTCCCCCGCGGTCAGCAAGGGTCACGCGCAAAAAGTCACTAAAAACAGGGTTTGAGCAATCAAGACCCACGCTTTTACCGTCCGGCCCGAAAGGCTGTACCGAGGCCGGACTCCCCCACCGAACGATTCAAATATCGGCGGTTTTTGCCGCGCGGATTCCTTGAAAAAAGACCGCAAAAGCCAGCGCAAACGCGGCCCCGCCAAGTCGCTGAGCTCGATTGCCCCAATCGGACCCACTCCGACTTCCCCTCGGCCATCCTCACGACCGGAAGATTCGGCAAATCTCCCGCCAGACACAAATTTTTCCCACCGACTCCTTTATCTGGGCAAAGATTAACGCGCTCTGAGTCGATCTGAGCTATGCATCCCGCTTCGCCCGGCACGGACCGTCGAACGAAGCGAGATGAATCTATCGTCATAAAGTTTCCAAAAACGGCCATCGGAGGGCCAAAATGCAGCCCCAGAACCACGCGCCCCATGTCCGAATCCTCCGCCTATCCCCGGCTCTGCAATCCCGCTGAGCCCGCTACCTTTGCTCCCGCTGGAATCCCGCTCGTTTGTCAGCCGCTGACAGCCGCTTTTCAAGCCGCCACAGGCTGGGTACTCGATTTTGAGGAATCGCGTTCCAGCTACCGCCGACGAAAAGCCGACCGCCTCCCAGAGTCCGCTGCGGATGGCCGTCTCCAAATCACTGACCTCGCAACTGACCTTTCTCCGGGCAAGCCCGCCGCCAGTCGAGAACATTGCGACCAGCTCGCGGCAGCAATCAGCACGCTGTACCACCAGCTGCAGCAGCAGCGCGACGAACTCCGCTTCGCGCAAACTCAACTCGCCGTCCCGGGTCGCGTCGCGATCTCCAAAGACCGGACCGAAAAACTCAACCGCCTCCTGACGCAACTGCTGCAAACCGCGTGCACCCAATTCGGCTACGACTCAGCTGCAATCATGGTGCTCGACGAGGCCACGACCACCCTCGTCCAACGGATCGGTTTCGGCCCCCACTACCAAAACACCAACGGCAACAGCCGCCCGCTCGAGCAAGGCAAAGCCGACATCGAAGCGCTCTCTGGCGGGGTCGTCGTCCTGAACTCGCGCAGCGAAGTCGCCGCCTGGCAGGCACCGGTCAAAAGCCGGGCTGCCGTCTGCATTCCCATCGCCTCGCTCGACAACTTGCACGGCACGCTCTGGCTTGCCGGCGAAACCAAACGTGAACTGACCGATAGCGACACAAACCTGCTCGAGATCATCGCCGGTCGAATCGCCGCAGAACTTGAGACCGCAGCTTTGCTCGCGCACCAATCGACTGGGGCTCCGGTCAAGCCGCTGGCGACAAACGAAACCCCTCCAGCAGACGCCGTCGAGGATACTCAAGACTGGTTGCCCGTGCCCTTTGACGGATGGGACCTGGAGCGTCCCCAACCCGTTCAACCGACGGCTACGCTTCCCACGCTGGCAGTCTCCCAAGTTGATGTCGGAGAAAACCTGCAGGTTCTCGTCGCCTGCAGCCGCAATGCTGACGCCGCCGAATTGCGGCTCGCCCGGCAAGCATTTGCCGTGCTCCGCGGCCTGGAACTTGACGCCGCCCAACTGTTCCAATCGCTCAATCACTTCCTGCATTCAGAGTCGGCAACCGAGTCCGAACTGAGGTTTGCCTGTATCAAGCTGGACCCGCTGTCTGGAGAATTCGAGTGCCACGGGCATCCGGAAATCCGAGCCAACCTCTCGCTTCCCGGCCAAACCGATACCTGCGTGCACTCCCGCAGGTTCGGGTTTCTCTCCAACGGCAGTTGCCTGCGAGTTCATTGCAACGACTGCAGCAGCGACTTGCTCGTGCTCAGGCGGAAGTGAGCTGACCGCACAAGCCTTGCCGGTCCGAACCAGCCCCGCGCCGCGCGCGTGCTTACGTTACCTGATGCCGCGCACGAGATGGTAATCGCCGCTGGACCAGACTTCGACTTCGCGCAGCCACCGGCCAGCGTGCTCCCGATACCAATTGGGCAATTTCGTGACCAGCCAGCAGACGCCCTCTGGCCGCAACGCCCGCACGGCTCCGTCCAAAAAACGCTCGGCGATCTCAAAATCGGCGAAGTAGGGCGGATTCGCCGTTACGAGGTCAAACGTTCCCAAACCGGGCACCTCAGCCGTATGCGATAACACGGCCCGCAAGTTTGGCAACTGATTCTCATTCGCCGCCCATGTGGTTGCCTCGACAGCTCGCGCGTGACTGTCGACAGCCCAGACCTCAAGTTCCCGATCGCGGGCCGCCAACGCGACGGCTATCACGCCGCTGCCACAGCCGATATCCAACACCCGCCGTCCCGGGATCGCGTCGACTCCTTTCAAAATCTGCCGGGCGCCGGCGTCGAGTTGACGATGGGCAAACACGCCCGGCCTGGTGCGCAATTTCAGCAGCCGATCGCGATCACGAAAGACGACCTCCGCTGAAAACTCGCGGACGCGCCGCAGCTCTGCCTCTTTTCGCAGACGAAAACAGCGCCCGCGCCGATCCCCCGCTTGCTCAACCGACTTGTTCCACTGCCGCAGCTCAGTCAGCAGGGCAGGGTGGTCTGGCGAATCGACGCCGACAAACAGTTCTCCTCCTGGGCGGAGCCTGAGGAACGCCGACTGCAGGAGATCGCGATTCAGCTCAGCCGATTCCCTGCGCCGCAGCGGAGCGAAAATCTGATCGAAAGGCTGGGGGCTCCAATCCGCAGCGCAGTGGACCTGCAGGTTTTCGGGCAGTTCTCCCGCTCCGCGAACCAATTCCGCCTGAAAGGAGTCCAACACCAGACACTCCACCCGCGATTCCGGTAATCGCGCAGCGAGTTGCCGCGCCAATTGACCTCGGCCGACGGTCAACGTCCCGACCAGCCGCCCGGGAGTAAAGCGGCATTCTGCCAGAAGCGACTCAACTGCCGGTGTTTCCAGTTGCGGATTCTCCAGCCGATCTCCAAGCGGCTCTTCGCCGCACCGCTGCAATTTCCATTTCGCGGTCGATGCCCTTGCACATGTCGTAGACAGTCAGCGCGGCCACCGAAACCGCCGTCAGCGCTTCCATTTCCACCCCAGTGCGGTCGGTCACCCGGACGGTCGCCCGGATCGAAAGCTGCCCGGGCTGTGAAAACTCGAAATCCAGTTCGACCCCGTCGAGGCGGAGCGGATGGCACAGCGGGATCAACAGGGCAGTTTGCTTGGCGGCTTGAATTCCGGCCAGACGGGCAACGGCCAGGACATCGCCTTTACCGATTTGCCCCTGCTCGATTCGAGCCTGAGTCGCCGATTTCATTCGCACCAGTGCCGTTGCCACCGCTCGCCGAGAAGACTCCATCTTCGAGCCAACATCAACCATTCGGGCTCGCCCGCCAGCATCGAAATGACTTAACTCCATCGCATTACTTTCTCGAGACCGACTGGCCCGCGCTGAGACGCCTGGCTGGTGCGGTTGGGATACGGCACATTCACAAACCTGCTCAGCCGCGGTCGCGTTGCTTCAGGTTGCGATGCAGAAAAGGCTGGACCTCCTCCACAAAGTCGCGCACGTCCTTGAACTCGCGATAGACACTGGCAAACCGGATGTACGCGACTTGATCGACTTTGAAGAGGCGTTCCATGACCATCTCGCCAATCCGGTCGCTCTCGATCTCTTCGTCTCCCAACAGATAAATGTCCTGAAGAATCTCGCAGATAATCCGCTCCACTGCTTCCGTCGGGATCGGACGCTTCCAGCAGGCCAACTCCAGGCCACGGCGGATTTTGTCGGGACTGAACGGCTGGCGACTGCCGTCTTTTTTGACTACCCGCATGTCGAGCTCAGCCACTCGCTCGTACGTGGTAAACCGCTTGTTGCAACCTTGGCATTCGCGGCGACGGCGGATGCTGAATCCGTCTTCGCTTGTCCGGGAGTCGATGACTTTGTCGTTATCAACCCGGCAAAAAGGGCACTTCATGATTAGCTCGCCAATTGAGGAACACCCCTCGGCGTCGCGGCCGGGGTGGACCCAATTATCCGGTGAAAATCCCCAAAAGGGAACCCGCTTTTCGGGACGGCAGAAAAAGCCCCCCGGCCACACCATCCTTCCGGGCTTGAAAAGTTTGCCAGCTCGCTCGTGATCTCGCCAATAAATCGGCCGCTCGGGAGAATAGCGGTGCGGCTACCGGAGGGGCGGCCGATCGGCTAATCTGATCGGGCATTCCCTTCGAGCGGCCGTGCCGTTCCACTCCGTGCGTGCAATTGAGGTTTAACATGTCAGAGCAACCCGCCCAACCGCAATCCAACCCAGGCTCCAAGCCTCAGGATGCGAAATCTCAGTATGCCCAAAACATGCGCCCCAGCGCCCCTCCCGATCAAAAGGAGATCGAGGAATCGGTGCTCTGGAAGGGTGGCTACTCTCCCAAAACCATGTTCGGATCGTGGCTCGTCGCCGCAGTCGTGACGATCGGCATGCTCATCGTGCTCCTCTGGTGGTTCAGCGGCAACCAAGTCGCCTGGTACGTCGTCCTCGGTGCGATTCTCACTATCTGGACGGCCCTCTTTGCCGCCTACGGATATCATCGGCTGTCGCATCATTACGAGCTGACCAACCAACGTCTCAAACATCGCGATGGGATTCTGGTCCAGACAACCAATCGCGTTGAGCTGATCGATGTCAGCGACGTGATGTATCGCCAGGGACCGATCCAAAACCTGCTCGGCGTCGGCCACATCACCGTGAAAAGCTCGGACATTACCCATCCCGAACTGATCCTGAAGGGGATCGCCAATGTGCGGCAGGTGGCCGATGCAATCGACGACGCCCGCCGGGCCGAGCGCCGCCGCCGCGGCGTGTTCGTGGAGAGCATTTGACGCAACCCGGATCGACGGCCACCAAAGCCACAAGGCTCGGAAAACAAAGGCTCGGAAAACCGAGGCTCGGAAAACCGAGGCTCGGAAAACAGAGGCTCGGAAAACCGAGGTCGCGAAAACCGAATTCTCGCCCGCGATTGAAAACAGCGCAAGCCCTTGAATCCATCCGGCCCCGGCAGTCGGACCCGGCTCATCCCGCCTGGCGGAGTTTCTTTGTCTGGCGGACCGGCTTTTCCTTCCAACGCCGATGGAGCCACCAGTATTGGGCCGGCGCGATTGCAATCGCCTGAGCCATTCGATCGTTGTACCACTGCGTCAGCGATTTGACGTCGCGCAGCTCATCGGGCATGTCGTGGGGGTCGACGATTCCGGTACAGCCCACCTCGAAGTGAAACGGTCGGTCCGTGTGCCGGCAATAGCTGACCATCATGGGAGCCTCCGACTCCAGCGTGAACAACGCGACGGCCTTATGACAGGCGGCGGGACGACCAAGAAAGTCGACCCAGCACCCCTTGGTACCCGCGTGCTGGTCGCCGAGGATCGCAATGATCCCGCCATCGTCGAGAACCTTCTGCACCGCCGTGGCACTGCCATCTTTGGGCAAAATGAATTGCCCGTTGGTCGCTCGAAATTCGTTGATGTATCGGTCGAGGTAAGGATTGTCCAACTTGCGGGCGACCGTGTGGCTGGCGAATCCCAGCAACCCGGTGGCATAACCCGCCATCTCGAAGTTGCCGTAGTGCCCCGAAACAGCTACCAGCGGACGGTAGTCAATCAGGTAGCCGGTCATCAGCCGCTTGTCGCGAATCGTCACGTATTTCCGCCAGTTGGTGCTGTGGATTTTTCGCGGAGCAAGCACCACCTCACAACCCATCATCACGAGGTGGTACCACATCTGGCGGGTTGCCGAGCGAATTTGCTCGGGATTCGCCGCGGGGAAAACGGCTGTTAAATTCTCTTCCGTGACCCGGCGACGCACTTTGAGGACATCCGCCAGAAGCCAGGCCAGTCCGTTCGCCAGCGCCGCACATTGCCGCGGGGTCAGCAGTTGGACAAGTGAGATCACAGCCCGCGCAGCAGCATACTCCAAGCGCCACCGCCACCGCTGGCCCGCACCGACATCAGCAGTGCCCACCTCTCCTATGCCCGTTCCTGCGCCACCCGACTCCACGCGGCTCGCCCTCCCGACGAAGTTGCTTCTTGCCTAGCTGGCCGGCGAATGCTTTCCCAACCGGCCCCGACATCCTAGCCGATCTGCCGCCTCGCCCCCAACGCCGCTTTTCGCAGTTCCCGCCCGGGGTGGCGGCGGAGTCTCCAGCTCATCAACCGCGTCCTTGTAATGGGCAATTTTCTCGTGCCGCGAATCAAACTTTGCCGGGGCATTCGCGTCCGCGGTGAAGGAACTCTGCAGGTCGGTCAGCCCCTTGCGGAATTGCTGGTAGGAGC
Organism: Blastopirellula sp.; assembly: GCA_021298375.1. Classification (GTDB taxonomy): domain Bacteria; phylum Planctomycetota; class Planctomycetia; order Pirellulales; family Pirellulaceae; genus BJ22. The sequence continues at coordinate 11,360 of JAJTFE010000216.1, forward strand.
GGCCGAAATTCCGCGCGACTTCGGGCAACTTGGAGCCGAATAACAGCACGGCCAAGGCGCCAATGATCAACAGCTCACTCGTTCCAATCCCACCCGGAAACATCTGCTTCGCTAACGCTCCCAATGACCTGAACAAACTCGTGCTACGCGTTTTTTGCTATCCGGCTCGACTGAGAAACCCTGGCAAGCAAGCGATTCCGCTTCGAACCTACCCCGCACGTCGAACCTGCCCGCACAACGCCTCGTCGCTTCCACCAGAGACCGAAAGGAGTCCAAGGGCCCGCCTACTCAAGAATTATTCGGCCGAGCAACCACGGGGAGGTACGAACAATCGACTTTAGGCACCCCGCGGGGTCGGCATCCGCCCCAGAAGCGGTTCCGCTTCCAACCAGCCCTCCGTCCGGGGACCCTACCTCAATCCGCGGGCCATGTTCAACCGCGGCCCACACTGTTCAACTGCAGCCAACACTGTTCAACCGCAGCCAACACTGACGGAGGCATTGATGAAGGCTGGCGACGAAAATTGGGGAATGACTACTCCTCGTCGTTCCCTTCGATCTTGCCTGCTGCGGGCTTGTCTTGCATACCCGCCTTGAACTCATTGATGCTCCGCCCCATGTTCCGCATCAGCGACGGCAAGCGGGCACTGCCGAACAGGAGCACGAAGATAATCGCGATCCAAATCAGTTCCGTCATGCCGATGGTCCAAGCCAACGGAGCGACAAGCAAATCATGAAACATGGAGAGACCTCGGCAAAGACCTACTGGCAATCAACTCCTTTATTCTAGGAACGCCGTGGCGAGCGTGTCAAACCGGGAGAATGCCTCACCCTTCATCCTGGCAGTGACTAGTGCCGCAGTCGCCCGTCCTGTCTTGCGAGTTGCCCGGTCGAACAGCACCAGGTTATCCAATCACCATCGGCCCCATTTCACGCAGCAAAGTGATGAAACCAGCGATTTACGACCCCGCGCTTTGGATCCCAAAAGTGTTCAGTTCTCGCGCACTCCAGATGAGCAGTCGCCAGCTTATCGCTGCTCATAAATTGGCTGGTAGCGGTAGTAGACTTCCAGGCACAGCGTGCTCATCGCGGTGGAAAAAACCTTGCCGCCGTAACCGGCCCACATCCCATCCGCGGGCCAGGCTCCCGCATCTGCTCCGGCCTGAACCTGTCGCCGCAGCAGAACCTCCGTCAGCCGCTGATTCCAAAGTTCCCAAGCCCGACCACCCGTGTGATAGAGCGCCAGTGTTCCGTAATACCAGTAGTACTCATTGACTGAATTCAGCGTGGGCAACGTCTGCAACAAGTAGCTGCTCGCCTCATCCGCCGTGCGAGGATCGACGCGAGGCTCCAAAAGCTGGCGACAGAGCAGCGCCTCGGCCGTCATGGTCGGGCTTTGTCCCTCGCCGGGTCGATAGCAGCCCAGCCCTCGAAAGGGCCCCCGCGTGGCTCCTTCCAAAAACCGCAGCATTCCGTCGCGGGTCGATGCGGGAGTCGTCACACCTCCCAACTGCGCGCTCCGCAGAGCGAGCACTTGCCAGCCAAACTGACTCATGTCACCCGACTCACCCGGCTGGTATCGCCATCCCCCGTCCTGACGGGACTGCGTATTGATCGTGTAGGCCACGCCGCGCTGGACAACGGACCGCAA